>JBBQIY010000218.1:0-4326 GCA_038325415.1 Kiritimatiellia bacterium | reverse complement strand
CGACCGCATTTTGCGCAGGCGCTAATCAAAAAAGGCTATGCGCGCAGCAAGCAAGATGCGTTCGACCGCTATCTCGCCAAGGGCGCGGCGGCCTACGCCGATCGGTATCGACTGGTGCCAGAAGAGGCTCTCCGCCTCATCACGGCGGCTGGGGGAATCGCCTCGCTGGCCCATCCTTCGCTCTGTGGGCTTGCTTCTGCCGATTTAAGCGCCCTCATCGGCCGACTGGCGACCGCTGGCCTTTCTGGAATTGAGACCTACTACACCGGCCATGGCGAAGCGGAGGTGTCGGAGTACCTTGGGTATGCTGAGACGTTCGGACTCATTGCCACGGGAGGTAGCGACTTCCACGGCGAGATGTCGCCGGGAATACAGATCGGGTCGGCATACGGGTCGCTCAGCGTTCCTGATGAAATTTTTGATGGGCTATTACAAAGACTCGGCCGTGTCTGCTGAGAATTGGTGCTGTCTCAAGGAGATTCGCAATGCATGATTTTAAACTTGAAAATTGGATTTCTCTCTTAACTGACTTGATCCGGCGAACGGCCACCGATTTGCCGCAGGACGTCGCCGCTGCACTTCGTAGCAGCCTCAAGGCTGAAGACATCGATGGCAGCGCATGTTCTACGCTAAGGACGATCCTTGAGAATGCTGATTTGGCGCGTACCCGAACCATTCCCATGTGTCAGGACACAGGGACGCTGACCTTTTGGTTCGAAGTGCCTTACGGTTCCGATGCATCATTTTATGAGCAGGCGACATGCGAGGCCGTCCGAAAAGCCACTGAAAACGGATGGCTACGCCTCAACGTTCTCAACGTGCCTTCGAGCTCGCAGGTTCCTGACAATGTGGCACCGGGTAATCCCACAATCCACATCGAGCAACGTGCGGTTGAAGAAGTGAAGGTGAGTCTGCTTCTGAAAGGCGGGGGCTGCGAGAACGTGAGTACACAGTACAGCCTTCCCGATACCGAGCTCAAGGCCGGACGCGATTTGGATGGTGTGCGGCGCTGTCTGCTCGACGCAGTTTGGAGGGCACAGGGCAACGGCTGTGCACCCGGCATCCTTGGCGTCTGCATTGGCGGCGACCGTGCCAGTGGCTACGGCAAGGCGAAGGAACAGTTGTTGCGCCTGCTTCCCGATACCTCGCCTTCGCCCGAGCTGGCGGAACTCGAAAACCGTGTGTTCGCTGAGGCCAACACGCTTGGCATTGGCCCGATGGGTCTTGGCGGCAAGACGACGCTACTTGGTGTCAAGGTGTCGACTCTGCCACGCTTGCCGGCATCGTACTTCGTGACGGTTGCCTACAGTTGCTGGGCGTGTCGGAGACAAACAATTTTAGTGAGCCTAGACGGTCAGATTCGTAAAGAGTCGTAGGACATACGGCCCGTGGAGACTATTTTGAAACAGTGCAAAAAAGCAGCGTTGAACGTGATTCTGTTGGGTATGGTGGGCGTGGTGCTACTCGTCGCCAGCGGACTTCAGAGTCGTTCGCTACGCGCAGAGCGACACGGCGCGTTGGGACACTACAATGCGGGGTACAGTGCCGATGTTCCGCCGATGATCACGTTCGTGAGCGTAGCCCTCGGCGGATTTCGCGGGGTGATTGCCGATTTGCTCTGGCTTCGCGTGAGCAAGATGCAGGAGGAACAGCGCTTCGTTGAACTCGTGCAGCTTTCCGATTGGATTACCAAGCTCGAACCACACATGGCGGAAGTGTGGGTGTTTCATGCCTGGAACATGTCGTACAATGTCAGCGTGCTGATGTCGCGTCCTGAAGACAAATGGCGCTGGGTGCAGAACGGCATTGAGCTGCTCCGTGACGAGGGGTTGCCGCTGAATCCTCGTAGCGCGACGCTACATCGCGAACTGGGTTGGATTTTCCAGCACAAGCTCGGCATGGATGGCGACAGCGCCTCGTGGTATTACCGTCGGGAGTGGGCGCGATATGTTTCTGCCTATCTTGGAGAAGACGGCGGAATCCCAGACGATGAAGGTATTCTCGCCTCCGAGCTTGAGGCGAGTCTTAAGATGGACACCGCCACGATGGTGGAGATCGAGACCGAGTTTGGCAAGATTGATTGGCGCATGCCGATGGCGCATTCGCTGTATTGGGGCTGGACGGGGTTGAAGCTGGCGGGGGATAGTGAGAAGTTGCCTTGCCGTAGAATGGTTTACACGTCCTTAATGGAGATGTCCCGTCGAAACGGAATTCTGGTCGGGGATTTGGACGCCGAAAATGCTAAATTTCGCGCGCGTCCGAATACTGCATTAATTAATCCCACGCTGAAGTTCATCGAAGACACCATGGCGATGCACGATTTTAGCGGAATCCGTTTTGCCTATATGGGGCTACTGCGTGAGGGAATGCATCTTCAATTGGCGGAAGGTCGACAGGTTGAAGCGAGACGTCTCTACGGAAAGATGGGTGAGTTTTTTAAAGGGAAGACGGAACGTCAGCTTCCCTCTTTTGAGGAAACGCTTCGGGCAAGTGACGATGTTTATGAAAGCTTGATGAGTGCAGCAGGATTCCACTAGGATTGGAAATATTGTAACCGTTCACGAGGTAACCGTTCACGAGTTATCGACGCGAGCGGATTTCGAGAAATAAGTCTTGTTCAGTGAGACTGTATCCGCAGTTCCGTATATTTGAAAACTGTGCCGAATAATGGTTCAGGATCAGCCCGGCATCCCGTCGGCGTGGGTGCCGGGCACATTAGCCCAAGACGGATAACAGGGAAGGCTCGGGTTTTCCGAAAAAGGATGCGTGGACAGCAGCGAGAATGAATTCATAAGCGGATCGTCCCTGCAAAGCGCATGTTCCGACTACGGTCCAGAGACGTTCGTTCGTTTCCCGTCCCGCTTCACTTGATGGCGGCTTGCTTGAGTTGGAGGAGTTCTTCGAGAGCTTAGCCACGACACGCGCCAAGTCTGCCCCTGTTTTCAGGAGCGACTCTATCTGCCGCTGCTGCGTATCGACTCTTATGAACAGATCGCAGATCAACCCAGCGGCTGACTCCGTTTCATTCTGACACAGGGCCAGTGCTTGTTCGTAGTTCATCATATCCCGTTACCCTCCGCCTGTTCCTCTGCTTTTTGGGCGGAAACGGATAAGCTTCCAGTCAAGGGAGAAACGCTCAATTTTGCTCGGAAATCGGCACTGAGCGGATACAGATAAACGTCTTTAACGGGTACTTGGATGCGGTGTTTTCTTGAAGTATTCTGCGAAGGTTTTTGGCGCGGTGGCAACGTGATGGCGTCCGCTCGCTCCAGTTTCAGCAGTAGCGTACGTGCCGCCATGTCCTTGATCCTGCCCTGAGCGTTGCGCCAATCCCAAAGGAGGCACAGCTCCACACTCAGCCGCGACCGCCCCCATGTCGGGTTTGCGCTCAGCAAAGAGCGGATCAGTTCTATATCCGTATCGCTCACCTCACGCCCTTGTAAGATCCTCGTCTTTGTCATGGCGTGAAGTTTACTACAAGTTGCTCACCTGAGTTCAGCTAAAAAAAGGGCTTAAAAATTGTTTTTGGTGCTTGCAATTTTTGAGAGAAGAGGCTAGCTTATTTGCTTTGTGGAATTGGGTTAGCTAAACCCCCTCAAGAATTCGCACACGGCAAGTGGATTCCTGAGCTACTTAAAAAACGCCGTGAACGGTTACGGCGTCGGAGACTGCTGACATGAAACTGCTACGCGATGATGACGGAAAGACTCCCGGTTCGGGGTTACTGCCGGTGAGTACCTCCCGGGTCGCCGTGCGCACAAAACTCCCGCGCGAAGAGGCCCTGTTGGCGGCCGGGGCCTTGCAAACGGCTATTTTCAACAGTGCCAATTTCTCGAGCATCGCCACGGACGCGCATGGCGTTATCCAGATCTTCAACGTCGGTGCTGAGCGTATGCTCGGCTACACGGCTGCCGAAGTGCTGAACAAGATCACGCCAGCCGAGATTTCCGATTCGCAGGAAGTGATCGTACGCGCCAAGGCGCTGAGCATTGAACTTGGCACCCCGATTGCGCCCGGTTTTGATGCCTTGGTGTTCAAGGCCTCGCGCGGGATTGAGGATATCTACGAGCTGACCTACATCCGCAAGGACGGCAGCCGATTCCCGGCTGTCGTGTCGGTCACCGCCCTGCGCGATGCAGAAAACACCGTCATCGGCTACCTGTTGATCGGCACTGACAACACGGCGCGCATGCAGGTCGAAGAGGAACGGATGAAGCTCGACCAGCGCCTTCGCGACCAGCAGTTTTATACGCGTTCGCTTATTGAATCCAATATTGACGCGATCATCACCACGGATCCGCAAGGCATCATCACCGACGTTAATAA
>JBBQIY010000217.1:0-4333 GCA_038325415.1 Kiritimatiellia bacterium | reverse complement strand
GTCCTCGACTTTGCCTGTGGCTCTGGCTCCCTGCTGCTCAACGTACGCAAGCGTATGGGGCCGCGCGGCATCGGCAAGATTTACGGTCAGGAGAAGAACATCACCACCTACAACCTCGCCCGCATGAACATGCTGCTGCATGGGGTGAAGGATTCGGAGTTCGAGATCTTCCACGGCGACACCTTGACGAACGATTGGGACCTGTTGCGCGAGACCAACCCAGCCAAGAAACCGTACTTCGATGCGGTGGTAGCCAATCCGCCATTCAGCTACCGGTGGGAGCCCTCCGAAGCCATGGGCGAAGATGTGCGCTTTAAGAACTACGGACTCGCCCCGAAATCCGCCGCCGACTTCGCCTTCCTGCTGCACGGCTTCAACTTCCTAAAGGACGAAGGCGTCATGGCCATCATCCTGCCCCACGGTGTGCTGTTCCGTGGCGGTGCAGAAGAACGCATCCGCACCAAGCTACTCAAGGATGGCCACATCGACACCGTCATCGGCCTGCCTGCGAATCTGTTCTACTCCACCGGCATTCCGGTATGCATCCTCGTACTGAAGAAGTGCAAGAAGCCGGACGACGTGCTCTTCATCAACGCCAGCGAACACTTCGAGAAAGCCAAACGCCAGAACCAACTGACGGAAGCGCACCTTGATAAGATTATCGACACCTATCAATTCCGCAAGGAAGAGGCTCGGTATTCCAAGCGCGTGACCATGGACGAGATCAAGCTCAACGATTACAACCTGAACATCTCGCGCTACATCAGCACTGCGCAGTCCGAAGAGGAGATTGATCTGTCCGCTGTCAACGCCAAGCTCATCGAACTCGAAAAGACTATCACGACCGCGAAGGACAAGCACAACGCGTTCCTGAAAGAACTCGGCTTACCCCAACTCCCCTGATCGTTCTGCTCTTATTATGTCCAGCCTTATTGAGTGTCATGACGGGGCTATGGCATGAATGGTGCGTAGAGGTGCTGGAGGCGAAGGCCCAGCTTTACGAGTGGCTGTGCACGAAGTATCCAGACAAGGTGGAACTGGATGTCGATTTTCATATTCACGGTTGGAACCGCATCGCTGATGTGGTCGTGCGGGTGGATAAAGGAAAAGTTTTCGCCTATTGGATCTTCGACCGTACGCCACGAGTCCGCGAGCCTTTGTTCCGGTATTTAGCCCAGAATGAGTTGGCTCACGTCCTCTATACCGATTCGGCGCAGAAACCCTCGGAGGGTGGGGATTTTCTGGAACTTCCGGCAGCACAGCGTGATTTTATCCGGGGCTCCCGGTTTGATGACCCTTATGACCTTGGCCATCTTTGTTTTTTGGATACGGAGCATCATCAGGTGATGCTCTATCGTGGGCTGGACTGCGTCCATGGACCGAATCAGTACGATTGGTGGGAGTTGCACGAACTAGACTTGGCGGCGTGCAAGATTTCTCCGCGTACCGGCGAGCTTGTGGCAGACGGAGAAGTTGAGCGGAAACTGAAGCCAGCAATTCCTGAAAAAGCATATTACCCGTCGCCCAAGAGGGTCGTTGCCAAACGTGCGGAACCTGTGGCGGTGAAGCCAGAAGTGCCGCGAGAGCGACTGGAGAGTTTATACGATCTGGGCAGGGCGAAGGCACAGCCAGAAAGGCCAGTACGACGCCGATCCCCCGTTGTCTCGGAAGAAAGTTCTCACTACGCGCCACCGCCTAATCTGGGAGCCCGTCAGTTGAGGTGTGAAATTTGTGGTGAGAAGACCGCGGACTACTCGTCGTCGCAACCGGGGAGGGGCACGTGCATCTGCCGGAAATGTCACCCAGCTTATATCGCAGAGCAAAAGGCGGTTTATTCGCGAGGGCTTAGTAGCGAGTCGTGAGTAGTTGACTTGGTTTCGACTAACGTAGCACGGACATTCCTGTCCGTGAATAAAACGGGTTGGAAAACCCGTTCTCCGTTTGCTTCGCTCC
The DNA here is from genome assembly GCA_038325415.1 of Kiritimatiellia bacterium. Lineage (GTDB taxonomy): Bacteria > Verrucomicrobiota > Kiritimatiellia > RFP12 > UBA3636 > JBBQIY01. Next base: position 2,380 of record JBBQIY010000217.1, on the reverse strand, counting down.
TCCGGTAGAGGTGGCGAGCGAGAGAAGTGCGCAGTGCGAAGTTTTTTTGATCGGCGGCTTGCCGGGACGGCTGCGCCCCACCTTGCTCCGCAACCAAAAATGAAGTCTATCGGAAACTAGGCACTCCTCACTAATCTCGCGGCTTGCCGGGACGGCTGCGCCCCACTTTGCTCCGCAACCAAAAATGAAGTCCGTCGGAAACTACGCCCTCATCACTAATCTCGCGGCTTGCCGGGGGACAGATGGCTCCCAACTATTTGCAATCGCATCCGAAAGACTATCACAAGCACCTTGAAGCTTGCGCGAGTTTTGGTATACTACGGACTCATGGCAGAAGAATCAGAAACAGCACAAAAAGAAATAGAGACTTTACCGCGTTTTTCACTCCTCGATGTAGAATTGACTGGGGTGCGAATTGAGCGCGCGGTGGAGCAGATCCTTTCCTTCACGTCGGATGGCGGAAAGCATTATGTATGCATTTTCGCCGTGGACTCGCTGCTTCGGTGTCGGGACACCCCGCGCCTTGCAGAGGTGGCGAATGCAACCGACATGACGCTCTGCGATGGCATGCCCCTTGTTTTTGTCGGCCGAAAATTTGCAAAGCTCGATATGAGCCGTTGTTATGGTCCCGATGTGATGCTGAAAACGCTTGAGGCTGGGTGCGAGAAGGGGATCAGGCACTTTTTCTACGGAGGAGACTGTGACGCGACGGTCATGAAGCTGGAAGCCAACTTAAAGGCCAAATTCCCAGCCCTTCAAATTGCCGGACATTATGTTCCGCCTTTTCGGGATCTGACGCTGGAGGAGCGTGACCATGTTATTGCATTGATCAACGCGTCGAAGGCCGACGTGGTCTGGGTCGGCGTTGGAACGCCGCGTCAGGACTACTGGGTGAGCGAGTATCGTCAGCCGTTAAACGCAGCGGTGCTAATTGCGGTGGGTGCCGCATTTAATTTTCACGCGGGGACGGTTCCGCAAGCACCTCGCTGGATGATGCATTGCGGTTTGGAATGGCTTTTCCGTCTTGCTGCTGAACCGCGCAGGTTGTGGAAACGTTATCTCATTGGAAATCCGCGTTTTATTCTGCTCGTCATCAAGCAGGCGTTGACGCGTAAACCCCATGCCCTCGGGGCAATCAGGAGAACCTCATCATGGAATTCGTGAAATTAGAAGGTGTCGTGAAGACATTCGGCTCGGTTCGAGCTGTCGATGGCCTAACGCTTTCAGTAGTGGAAGGCGAAATTCTGGGTTTCTTGGGAACGAATGGTGCCGGAAAGACGACGACCATTAAAATGCTCCTCGGCTTGATTCCTGCTGATTCCGGTCGGATTGAGGTGATCGGAGCCGATCCGCGCAAGGCGCTGACGCGCCGTCGCATCGGCTACATGCCCGAAACGGCCTATTATTACCCGTTTTTAAATGTGCATGAATTATTACAATTTTATGGCGGCCTTTGTGGGATGGACAAAGCGCTGATCAAGAAGCGATCTGATGAGTTGATTGAAAAGGTGGGTCTCCAGCATGCGGGGAACAGGCTGTTGCGAACGTATTCCAAGGGCATGTTGCAGCGTGCGGGCATCGTGCAGGCGCTGCTACACGATCCGGATTTGCTGATCCTCGACGAGCCGTTTACGGGTCTCGATCCGTTGGCTCGGATTCATTTCAGGGATTTAATTTTTGATTTGAAGAAAGCCGGTAAGACGGTGTTCTTTTCCTCCCATGAACTTTCCGAGGCGGAGCTGATCTGTGATCGGGTGGCGATCCTCAAGGGAGGCAAATGCGTTTTTGAGGGTGCTGTAAAGGAGATTGCGGGTGACGGCGGCAGAAACCTTGAACGGATTTTTCTGCGCGTTCTCGAGGGCGGTTCAGTTGACAAGAAAGGCGGTGCAGTATGATGGGTAAGCAATTTCGTGCGTTAATCAAGCTTTCACTTCTCGAGCTCTATCGTCGTAAAGATCTTGTCATCGTCTTGATACTCAGCTTTGTGCTGCTGGTTCCGTTGGCTATGCTCCAACCGTTCGGGGTCAAAGGCGCAAGCCGGTACATGAACGAAATCGCCATGCTCCTGATTTGGATATTCTCCATCGTCATCAGCCTCGGCGTTTCCTCACGTCTCTTTTTTCCGGAATTCGAATCACGAACAATCTACCCCATGCTGGCGAAACCGGTGGGACACGGTGCATTGCTTTTCGGCAAGTATCTGGGTGCGTTGGTGGCCTCGATTTCCACACTGACTCTGTTTTACCTGTTGTACGCCGTGTTGTCGGGTTTGCATGATGGCATTTGGTTCCCGCCGATTATGATTCAGGCGTTTCTCTTGCATGTCGGTTTTGTCGTGTTGCTCTGTGCGCTGGGACTTCTTGGCTCGTTGGTCATGACC
>JBBQIY010000216.1:0-4346 GCA_038325415.1 Kiritimatiellia bacterium | reverse complement strand
CTTTGTCGACGAAATCGACATATCGACACATCGACACATCGACGGAATCAGGATGTGCGAAGCAAGCGGAAAACGGGTTTTCCAACCCGTTTCGTGTCGGGGACAGGAATGTCCCCGCTCCTTTGGCTATTGAGAGGCGGGCTTTCTAACCCGTTTCGCTCTCCACCGGAGCGCGGGTTTTCTAGCCATGCTTAGATGCTATCAAACCACTGAACCCACATTAAACGCTAATTTGATTCGGCGACGCGCAACCCAGTCCCGTCGTGGGCTGTTGTCGGATATAAGTTGGTCTTCTCCAAGAAACGCGATATCTTTTGCGCCTTTCGATCTCCCCAAGGCATAAGCCGATCTTTCGGATATGTCATATAGAGCAGACGACGCGCACGCGTCATAGCAACGAACGCATCATTCTGCTCTTCCTTCATTTGGCGGGTTCCGGATTGTGCTCGATAGTCCGGAAACACGCCTTCAACCATACCGATGAGAAAAACGACATCAAATTCTAGCCCTTTAACCGAGTGAACGGTCGCTAGCGTCAATACATCGCTTGCGCCGGCTGGGCGGACCACGCCCAAAGACAGTTTAGCCCAGAACCCACGAAGCGAGCGAATATCAGAAGCGGTATCGTGAGAATACTTAGTCCAGCATTCCCGCATGATACCCACGTCGGCTAAAGCGCGGGCGCGCTCGTGCTCATCCCAACTGGCTGGTTGATTCGCATACTCCTCGATCCGTTTTAGTACAGGCAGCAGGCTAAGGTTCGCTTCATCACCCGCCAACTTTCGCCACCCCTGCAAGCAGAACTCGAAGCGCTCGCGCCAATCGCTTGCGACGGAGTCAAACAACGACTCCAAGACGTCGAGCCCTTTGTTAGCGCTCAAATACAAGTCCGATTCGTCCATCCCAATTTTTTTACGTAGTTGGTTCAAGTGGAGCTGGGAACGCGGGTTCACTAGAAGGCATAAACCGAGATCGAAAACCTGCATAAAATCTGAGTCGAAGGCCAATCCATTCTGTGGCTGCCTTAATTCATAGGCGACCAGAACGTCTTTCAATGCCTTTTCCAAGGCTTGCATGGCAAAACGGTTCCGCGCCAAAACCGCAATCTTTTCTAACGTGATGAGCCCTTCGATGTCTTCCCGAGGTGGGCCTTGCTGCAACTCAGCGATCTTGGCTATAACCCACTTCGCCTCTTCTTCTTCATCTTTGCAGGCGACTACCGCACATTCACCTTCAAAGGCGGCCTCATCAGATTTCATCTGATCTCCGGCAGTCCCGGCTAAAGGATTGGCGGCCCGAATGATTGACTGTGCTGAACGGTAGTTCTTCAAAAGTTCATGCTTTTCAACAGGCGCAAAATCCAGTGTAAACGCCTCTTCCATGTACTTAATGCTAGCGCCGTTGAAACCATAAATTGCTTGGCTCTTGCATCCGACCAAGAGGACGTTCCTATTGGGTTGCCCCAACAACCGAATCAGCTGATATTGAATCGCATTCAAGTCTTGTGCTTCATCTACGCAGATATATCGGTAAATACCTGTGTAGTGCTTCAAGATGTGGGACTGTTCCGTGAACAACCGATGCGTCAAAACCAAGAGATCGTCGAAGTCAATCCCTTGTTGGGCGTGAAGTTCAGCTTCGAAGTTCTCGCGGATCAGGTCGGCGTATTCCGAGCACAACGGATCGCTCACCCCCGTGAGTCCAACTGCGAAACTGCGCTTTGCCGCACTGATCGCTGCCAACAGATTCATCAGAATGACGCGACGCTCTTTGGCGCTTTTCGCTTTGAATGCCTCATCGATCGACGGGATCGTGAGTAAGGCCTTTTCCAACAGTGCCATGCGATCTTCATCACGCTCAAAGATGGTCGGCATACGGTCGCCTTCACCAAGTGCTGAGTAGTGCGCCTCCAAAACTACCTGACAGAAGGCATGAATGGTGCCCACAAATGCTCGCTCGTTCAGATCGGGGATATCCAGTAACCGTTCCTTCATTTCCTCAGCCGCTCGGTTTGTGAACGTCAGTGCCAGAACACGATACCGTCTTTGCGGTGAACTCAGTAACTGCTTGACCCGTTCAGTCAAAACACGTGTCTTACCGCTCCCGGCCGACGCGAGCACTAAATGCGCGCCCTCTGTTGCTTGAACGATTCTCTTCTGCTCAGGTGAAAGCCGGATTTCCATCACTGTACCTCCTTTCGCGGGATCTTCAATACATCTGAAATTTCATCAAATAGCTCTCTGACTTTCGGTGGAACGCGTCGAGTTTTGTCCTTCAACCCGACAATGATTTCCGCCACCTTGGGTGCCGCTTGCGTCTTGTTGCTGTCCAGCCATTGCTCCAAGTCGGCGACCGATTTGCCTTGAGCCTCTTTCTCTTTAACCTCTCTATGTTTCTCGTGAGCCTCTGGGGAAAGTGCAAGAGCAACGAAAGCCGCTCGAATGCAGTCAGTGTAGCCGGTCTGCAAAAGATACGTTTCGAAATCCTGTCTATCAGGCAAGAAGATCAACTTTCCACCGGACACTTCGCTGGCTTGTTTGTCGACCTTGGGTTTCACATCTGCCTCAGCATCGCTGAAGATCAACCAAGGAATCCCCATGTCTTTTGCAAGCCGCAAAAACGCTTTGTAATTACCATAGCCACTCACATTCACCATAGCGATACCTAAAGCAAAAGACATCTGCCCAAAATATTCCTTCGCAAAGATCGGCAATGCCTGTTCTTCTGTCTCGCCTTCGAATAGCACAAGGACGCGTGCAAACAGCAACTCGCCCCGCGTGTTCATCACGTCACGTCGGATACGCCGCACGTCTTCGCCATCTAACGCAGAAAGGTCGATCTGACGCACACTTGTCTCCTGCCCTGTCTTGGTGAAATGCCGGAGGCTCCCTAAATCCGCCAGCGCGGCGATGTATGGCGAGTGGGTGCTGATAATCAACTGTCCCGGCATCTCTGCCATTTGAACGCAAAGCTGCCGCTGCGCATTCGGGTGCAGGTGCGCTTCCGGCTCCTCCAGCGCCAACACAGGGTGAAACGGCAATCCTTCGCTTTCCAGTCTCTGCTTCATGATCCACGACACATACGCCCGGTAGGCCATCAAAGCCGCCCAACTACGTGTGCCCATGCCAAGATGGTCCAGTGTGAACGGCTCGCCGCCCCGATCCTGTACCTCCACGTTCACACCCTTCAGCAAATCCTTCAGTTTGCGAGTTAACGGCGTCAACGTCACCTCGCAACCGTTATCGCCCATGGGCCGATTCAGATTCTTCAGCTCTCCCGACAAGTGACCCAGTTCAGGACTGGCCGCGACAATCTCGTCGTTCAATTTTTCAAGTTGCGTTTCCCATTTTTCTTCGGAATCGCCGAAAGTCACATGTGACAGCATCTTGCCAAAATAAGAGGCTCGATTTCGCAGATCGGCAACCAAGTCACGTTGTGCATTCATGTAAAACGCAGCCAGATGATCCACTCTACCCGTGAAGACACTCTCCACTGCGCCATCTGCTTCATGCCAGTTTGCGGACTCACGCCAGATCTTCAGGTTGTACCGCTTCAGAGCATACTCATTTTTGGCCGCATCGAAGACAACGCGCGTGCGAAGAGCTGCAAAGACGGATGTGCTTTCGAAACTAACAATATTGCCTAGCTCTGTACCATTCCATTCACCGGAGAAACTTCCGATCCGGTTACCGTTTCCGTCGACTGGGATGATACGCACGTCAACCACGATAGATTGTGCGGTTTCGCTTTTACCGTCCCGGATGCCCGCATAAAAATCGTCTGCGTCAATCGTTCGCCGGTCCGCGCCCAACGCGAGATTGATCGCGCGCAAAAATGATGTTTTGCCCGCGTTGTTCATGCCGGTCAAAAGGGTAAAACGATCCAAACTTACCGTGATGTTGCGCAATGACCGAAAGCCATAAACGCGCACCGTATCGACTAGAATGCTCTCCTCATTTTCGTTAACCGCCATAGACTCCCCCTATTTCACCTTCCACTCTAGCAACAGGCTGGTGTCGTTGCCGAAGATGTCGATTACCTTGAGCAGTATCTCATACTTGCTCGGTAACGACCCAAGTAGCGCCACGGTGGAGCTATCATTGAATGTAAAGTATCTTGCCACACTCTCTCCCAAGAACGCAATAGAAAAAATCTCGAGATTTTGACTGAACTCGGAGTTTTAGACGTCTGACCCCTCTTTTCTTTGCTGAACAGCTCAGACTCGGTGCGCCGGTTGGAAGAAAAGTTATACACGTCTACGACCCGGCGGGCATCGATTATGAGCAGTGGGCCAAGTGGAAGGCCAAAGGCATTTATCTGATCAGCCGGGAGAAGGAAAATTCAGC
>JBBQIY010000215.1:0-4348 GCA_038325415.1 Kiritimatiellia bacterium | reverse complement strand
TCGAGCTCCACGGGCAAGTCGGTCTGCGAGTTCCTTGTTCTTGACGATGGTTTCGACGGCATCAGCAATCGCAGGGCCGTTTGCATTGTCGAGGACGTAGGCGTCTTGGAGATGGCGGGTAACGAGACCGATATTCGTCCGAGGTAAGACGACCGGTCTCCCACAGGCGAAGAATTCCGGCAGTTTACTTGGGAAGCGCATATCGTTGAAGGGACTAGGCTTTCCGGGTTGAACGAGGACGTCAGCAAGCGAAAGAAGGTCTCCGAACTCCCGACGATTTTGGAGGTATCCAAGATTGATGGTATAGTGGCTCGCCCACTGTTTATATTGCTCATCCTGTGCGAAGAAGTCTTTGCCGGTTCGAATCAGTTGCGCTTTGAGTCCTCGCCGATTGAGCAGATGCACGGCTAAGTAGAGACTTCGCACTTCCTGACGGTTAGCGGCATGTCCATTGCCCGTGTAGACGAGGGTGATGGCGTCCTTCTGGATCGAGTATCGATCACAGAGCGCCGTCTGCCGCTCTTGTGGATAGAAGAGGCGGTCATCGGCCGCAGGCCAGATGACTTCGGTCGGAATACCTTCCGGAACAGCGGCCTTCAGCGCATCGATAATGACCGTCACCCCTTGTGCCTTTGACAGAAAGAGATTACCTTTGATCGGATGTGTCAGATTAGCTGGAAAACTGGCGGTTTTCCCAGCTTTTGCTTGTTCGTATTGATAGGATCCTAGGAAGGAGCGGGCGAGTTCTTCTTCATTGTCCTCAAGATGCACAAGCGTGACGTTGACAAAGGCTGGACAGAGGGCCTCATGGAATTTGCAAATGACTTCACGCGGCGTCCAACCATGAAAGATATCAATTGGCTTGCAGTCACGAAAAAGCGCTCCACGCTGGCAGGCCTGCACGACTTCTGTGAAATCGAGTACGGAAAGTTCGCTGTGGGCATTATTCTCTTCAGAGGAATTTTTCGAGGGCACTGCAATGACACAGTCGTGTCCAAGCAGTATCAATTCGTGGGCTAAGCTGACAACGTGGAATCCGCTGTTGGAGTTAATTGGATTGTGAAGCGCAAAGAGGATGTTCATGGTAGCAGACCCCCAAGGCACATCGCATAATTTACGCTGGAGCGGAGGTAATTTGGATTATAGAATGGATCGCCTTTTTCGATCCAATCCTCCCACGTGTCCAAAAGGAGCATTCGATCGGTATAATCGTAATATTTGCCTCGCGTTTTGGACTCATGATGGACAAGGCGTGTTGAGCCCACATAAATGTTTCGGTATCCGGCCTGTCGAAGCTTGAGGCATAAATCAACGTCTTCATAATGATGGCGAAAGTTTTCGTTGAATCCGCCTACTTCTCGGAACTTTTTGGTAGCGACAAGGAGGCAGGCCGCCGTGACGGCAGACACTTCGTGATCGCAGCGGAGGATGCCATGATAAAACTCGGAGTCGCAGGGGAAGTTTCGCAACAAGTGGTCTGCCGTGCCGCGGGGGCCGAGAATCACACCTGCGTGTTGCACCGATCCGTCTGGATACGTCAGAAGCGGTCCAACGGCCGCAACGGTCTGTTGGGACGCATAGAAAAGGAGATGGTCGAGCCAAGCCTCATCTAAGATCTCGGTGTCGTTGTTTAGGAAGAGCAGGAAGTCGCCCTTGGCTTGAGCCGCCAGCAAATTGTTGAAACGGGCGAAATGAAAAGAGTCGGGCAAAGAAATTTTGCGAATGGGATGGCGTCCGAAGGCTTGAAGAGCAACGGGATCTGTCGTGCCGTTGTCGCCAAGGATAACCTCGAAGTTTGGATAGCGCGTTTTCTCGTAAAGAGAATCGAGGCATCGAGAAACCAGTATTCCGGCATCCTTGCTGCAGATGATAATTGAGAGGAAGCCTGAAAGTTTAGTGCTGTCGGGAATAGTGCGGATGCGGTGCCGTGTTGAGATGGGGGCAGCCGTGGCTGCGAGGGAGAGACGATCGAGCTGTGCCTGCACGGCAGACTGTTGGAGGATCGAAATGTTTGGCTTGGCAGCGAAGTCAGCGGCGGTGGATCCTGCAGTCATTCGCCAATGGTAGCCGATGCGAGCGATGTGTTCCACGCGGCGCGCCTGCTCGGTTAACCGAAGCGCGAGATCAAAGTCTTGGACACCATCGAATGCGGGGTTGCACTCACCGACAGCGCGGACGAGAGCCGTGCGGGCGACAAAGAGGTGCCCGAGATACATGACAGCGCGGAAATAAGTCGGCGACCAATCGGGCTTGAAAAAAGGTTTGCTGCGAAACCCGAAGTCGTTGATCTTGTCTTGATCTGTATAGAGGACGTCAACCTCTGGCACTTCATTGATACGCTTGACGATATGGTAGAGGGCATCTTCAGCGAGCTCATCATCATGGTCGAGAAAGGCGATGAACTCTCCTTTAGCCATGGCGATTCCATCGTTCGTGGCACGTGCGATGTGTCCATTTTCTGTTCGCTTGAGCAGATGGATGCGTTCATCGTCAGCCGCATATTTCAGCAGCGCTCGCTTAGTTTGGGTAGAGGTAGAACAGTCGTCGACGAGGCAGAGCTCCCAGTTGTCGTAGAGTTGCCGCTGAACGCTTTGTAAACATTTTTTTAGATGATGCGGTTTTGTGTTGTAAAGCGGAACGACAATCGAGATGAGATGACGGTGGGCGAATTGATTGGCTTGCGTTACAAACAGTGGACGGTTTCTTTCAAGCAAATGCTTTTCTGCAATGAGGTATTCGGTGAAGGAGACGCGTTCGTTCGCTCTTTGGGTATCGGCGAGCTTCACGGCTCTACGAAAGCGGGGTGAGAGTTGCCACGCAATTTTGCGCATGAAGGCCGACTCCATGGCCGCTTGAAGTGAGAGATCCATGCAAACCGCACTGAGTGGTTGCAGGCATCGGACTCCCGGAAGCCGGAGCAAGCGACCGGCAACGGCGGAGAGAATGTGAAAGAAGAATTTAAGGGCTTTCCCGATCCGACCCCGGATCGAAGCACCGATAGTAATAGGGCGTGAGTTCAAAGGAGCACCTGATTGATAGAGTAGATTGTTCAGGGATGTTTTTGTGATCGTGAGTGTTACGCGCTTCTGCGAAATATCCCCAGACGAAGGAATTCACTTGCATATTGACATGGATGACGGATACAATCAACATTAATTTTTGACGAAGAAATGCTCACGCGAAGCCCATACAAACTGTATTTTCAAATCGAACCCTTCTGAGAGTTAATTATGCGGAAAGTTATCACCTACGGCACTTTTGATTTGTTCCACTACGGCCATGTCAATTTACTCAAACGAGCACGAGAGTTGGGTGACTATTTGGTCGTGGCCTTGTCCACAGATGAGTTCAATGAGCGCGAAAAGGGTAAACATACCTATTTCAGCTATGAGCAACGGAAAATGATTCTCGAGGCAATCCGTTATGTCGATGAGATCATTCCGGAAGAGACGTGGGAACAGAAGAAAACCGACGTCAAAAAGCACAGCATCAACTGCTTTGTGATGGGAGATGACTGGAAGGGGAAGTTCGATTTTCTTAAGCAATCAGGGTGCGATGTGGTCTATCTTGAGAGAACGCCCGAGGTGTCCTCTTCCGGGATCAAGACTGATTATGCGTCAGGGCATGGTAAGATTTAGACGATGACTCCAGCGGAAAACGAAAAAGGAATTGCCGGATGGTTTCGGCGACGAAAAATCTTCGTCAACGGCATCATTCGTCTTGCTTCGCATGGCAACAGAGTTATCCATTCTGGTTTTTTTGATGGGCCTTGGTATCTACGGCAGCGCCCGAATCTTGCCGGAACGAAACTGCCAGCACTGTGTCATTACGTTTGGCGAGGCTGCATTGACGACCCGTCTCCTGACTTCTGTTCGCAAGAATACCTGCACATGAACCCGGATGTCGCGCGGGCCCAGATCCCTGCGCTTCTGCATTATGAGCGGTATGGACGTAACGCTGGACGGCTGATCTCGCTCCTTGAGGTTGGAAATGAACCCAAGTTTCCAAGCGAGGCTGAATCCTTCACGAGCACGTTTCAGGTTAATCCGCCTCAGCATCGCAGAAGTGCCGTTTTTGCTTCTTATTCAGGGAATGGAAGGATTGAGCCCTACGTCCTGCATTACCTGCGAGGGCTTCGAGAGGTCGTTGACAATATCGTGTTTGTTTCCGACAACCCGCTCATTCCTGCCGAGCGTGAAAAACTTGAGGGACTCGTGCTTTGCATGATTGTGTCGCGTCATGGCGAATACGACTTTGGTTCCTACAAACGGGGCTGGGATTGGCTCTCTCAAAATGGGTTGCTCACTCAAACGGACGAGCTTGTTCTCTGCAACGATTCGTGCTATGG
>JBBQIY010000214.1:0-4357 GCA_038325415.1 Kiritimatiellia bacterium | reverse complement strand
ACTCGGACTCGTTGCGCCGCCTCCACGGCGGCACGTGAGGAGGGCGGTAACATCGAGTACCTCACGCGCACCGACACGCATTTCGGTGTCAAAGAGTCCGTGAAGGACACCGCTCGCGTACTCGGGCGCATGTTCGATGGTATTCTTTTCCGTGGATACGCCCAGAAAACGGTTGAACAGCTCAAAGAATTCTCCGGCGTACCGGTTTGGAACGGGTTGACGGACGAATCTCATCCCACCCAGATCCTCGCCGATCTCATGACGCTCAAGGAGGCATTCGGCGACATTCGGGGTCGGAAGCTCGTCTACATCGGCGATGGTCGCAACAACGTAGCCAATTCCCTCATGATCGGTTGCGCAATGGCTGGCGTCAACTACGTCAACTGCACACCGAAGGAACTGATGCCACGAGCTGACCTTGTCAACGAAGCGATCGCACGCGCGAAAGTCAACGGATCGACTGTTTCCGTCATGAATGATCCTCAGGAAGCAGTTCAGGGCGCGAACGCACTGTACACAGACGTCTGGGTCTCCATGGGCGAAGAAGCGAAGAAAGCCGAACGCATCGCCCTACTCTCCCCATACCAAATTAACATGGATCTCGTCAAAAAAACGGGGAATAAAGACGGCGAACTCATTTTTCTGCACTGCCTGCCTGCCTTCCATGACCATGACACGGAAACCTCGCGCGAAACAGGCGCGATGGAGGTCACAGACGACGTTTTTGAATCTTCGTTCTCAAAGGTCTTCGACGAAGCCGAGAACCGGATGCACACCATCAAAGCTCTGTTCGTCTCAGCCCTCTCAGACTGAGCGAATGGACACCACAACCGCCCTCAACCCCACGGAACCTCATGCATATCACCGAATGCCATTGGCCTGAATTCCAAAAACTGACGATGCCGGAAAAAGTTGCCTGTCTATCGCGCGACGACGGAGCGCCTTTCCACACGCTTTTCGCCCAGCAATTCAATCGCCCCATCCTTGACCGTCTTTGCAAATTAGCAACCGAAATACGAACGATTGCCAAGACGCGAAACGGCATGTGCTTTTTGCAAAGCCTGCTAAGTCACAAGCGAGCGATGCTCTACTTCTCCCAGCCCAGCTCCCGCACCTTCCTCTCCTTCCAGTCCGCATGCCAGATTCTGGGCATCAAAACTGGCGAAGTCAGAGACACGTCAACCTCCAGCGAATTTAAAGGCGAATCCCACGAAGACTCCATCCGCACATTCAGCTCGTATTTCGACCTCATCATCATGCGCACACTAGAGAAGGGGCTTGCGGAACACATGGCGTGGACGCTCTCCAATTCCGAGCGTACCGTTCCGATCATCAACGCGGGTTCGGGCAAGGATCAACACCCAACGCAAGCCCTGCTCGACATCTACACACTCCAGCGCAGCTTCGAGCGCCGCGGTGGACTCCGGGATCGCGCGGTGATGTTCGTCGGCGACCTCGCTCGTGGAAGAACCGTTCGCTCGCTGTCAAACTTATTGCTGAACTACGACAACATCGAGCAAATCTTCGTCGCCCCCGATCAACTTCAGATTGGTCAAGATATACTCGATACGCTGACCGCTCACGGCGTAAAATGGTCTGTCTCCTCGAAAATGACGGACTACTTACCACGCGTCGATGCCATCTACATGACGCGAATTCAAGACGAATGGGATTCGAAAAAAGGTGAGAGTGATGGCATCGACACCTCCGCCTTCAAGATCACCCCCGAGGAAATGCGCCTCTGCAAGCTGGATGCAATCCTGATGCATCCGCTCCCGCGTCGCGACGAAATTTCCATCGAGGTTGACCACGATCCCAGAGCCATGTATTGGCGCCAGATGCGCAATGGTATGTGGATCCGCGCTGCACTTATTGCTTCAACTTTCGACTGCGCCTCACGCATCGATGAATTTCACCGGGAGAATCTCTAAACATGGATCCAATTTTGGCCAACATCGTATTCCAAGCCTACGATAATTCAAGCTTCATTAACAAAGTCATCATTTATGCGCTGCTTTTACTGTCGCTCTACACGTGGACAACCCTGATGGGTAAAGTGGCAGACTTAAAAATCGTCAATCGCAGAAATGCAACCTTTCGCAAAAATTTGAAGAGCCGACTCCACCCTGCCCAACTCTACCTCGAGGCAGAAGGCGCTTTCGCTCCTGGGATTCCCACGGCCGCAATCTATTCAGCGGCCATGAAGGAGCTCGTCGACATCATGCGAATTAGAGGCATTCCTGACGAACAGATCAATACCTGGCATTCCGGCATGCCCGGCGTAGCACTGTCAGAAACAGAGATGGCCACGATCAAAGCCTTAGCCGAATCGGAACTGTCTGAACAAATCCTCTTCATTGAGTCCAAAATGTCGCATATTGCGACGCTCACCACGACAGCGCCGTCCCTCGGGCTTCTGGGAACGGTCTGGGGCGTCATGGAATCCTTCATGGCCATGACCACCGCTGGATCCGCGATGATCACCAGCGTTGCTCCCGGTATTTCCGGCGCACTGCTGACAACCGTTCTGGGGCTGCTGGTTGCGATTCCTTCGTCTATCGGATATAACATCCTCAGCGATCGGGTCAAGTCTACGATTGTTAAGACCGAGAACTTTACGGACGAACTGATGTCCACCATCGCCCGAATTCACGTTTTCGGAACTGGAGGAGTCTGATCATGTCACGTCGCCACCGTACCACAGTTCGCGCCATGTCGGATATGAACCTCACATCCATGATGGACCTGACGTTCCTGTTGCTCATCACCTTCATCATTACCTTCCCGCTCATCGAGCAGGGCATTCCCCTCAATCTTCCAACCGGCAAGACGCAGGTTCTCGAAATAGAGGATAAGCCTGCCGTTGTCTCGGTTGATAAAGAAGGTCGAATTTTTCTCGGTGTCGAGCCCGTAACGCTGGAGACACTGGAACAGAGACTGCGTACGATGCAGACAAAAAATGCCGACCTCCGCATCACCCTCCGAGGCGATGCCGATGTCAACTATGGCGCCATCGTCGCCGTTGCGCGCATGGCGACCTCGATCGGAATCAAAAAAATGTCGATGGCCACTCGCGAGTAGTGACCATAAGAAACCTTACATCATGACTTCTCCTTACAACAAGAGCTTTAAGATCTCGCTGACGGTACATGCCGTCGGTCTGACGCTTCTGTTCGTCGCAGGCTTATTCAGGGGCTGTTCCTGCATCCGTGAAAAACAAAAGATCGATAACATTCCTATCGAATTCACGGTCGCCATACCTCAGGAATATCTGCAAAACACACCCAAAGACCCAGAACCCATCAAGGAAGAGGTTAAGGAAGAAGTCGTTAAAGAGCCCGAACCAATACCGGAGAAAATTAAGGAAAAAGATCCAGATCCTGAGCCCGAAAAGGTCGAACCACCACCCAAGCCGGAGATTAAAAAAGTGCCAGTGGTGAAAAGCGAGAAGATCAAAATCCTCAAGAAAGAAGCTGAAAAGCCGCCCAAGGAGATCATCAAGCTCCCCAAAGATGTCAAAACCGTCAAATTTTCAGGGCCACAGCTCTCACCCCAGGAAATCGCGAGGCTGTTAAACCTCGGTGCAACCGTCTCGGATCATACCTCCATCCCCAGCGAAAACGAGCGTTGCCTCCGTTCCATTAAAGAAACGCTCTATGCAGCCTGGGTCCGACCTTCATCGGAATACAAAACGGGGCGTTCCGCTGAAATTGAAATCACGCTCGGCGCCTCGGGTGCTGTTCTCCGGCATCGACTTGTAAAATCATCCGGCAACCCTGTTTTGGACAATTCAGTGCTTGCCGCCGCCGCGGCTACACCGATGTTTTCGCATCTCACATCTGGATTCTTACGGGAATACTCCACCGTGAAAATCGACTTCGAACTTCAATAAAAACAGAGAGAACTCATTTCATGCCTACAAAAAAAATCTCTATTCTCCTTATCGCCCTTTCAGTTATGACAGGTGCTCTGGCTATTCCCCCTCCCCGTCTTCCTCTGCCTGAGCCGACACATGAAGAACCCAACATCCTCTCAGAATATGAGCGCACGGTGGTGACACTCGAAATGCAAAAACTGACCAAAGAGGTGGGTCTAGCACGCAAGGAAGCCGCAAAAGATCCAACGCTTGATGACGCAAAGAAGGCATTGGACGAAGCGCGCGAAAGCAAGGATGTGAAACAAATCCGTGATGCCAAACGCAAGCTCAGCAACATGATAGAAACGATTCTTTACCAGCAGGAAGGCATGCCCGTGAAGATCAAGCGCCTTCTCGAAGTCGGTAAACTGCTCGAATTCGATTCGAAGAAGCAGAAAGAAATCCGTCGTCGCAAAGGCACTGCATTCCAATAATTCCACC
>JBBQIY010000213.1:0-4390 GCA_038325415.1 Kiritimatiellia bacterium | reverse complement strand
GGACTGGTGAAATTTCATGGGGGCGACTACCAAGACTCGCTCATACACTTCGAATCTGCGGCGGCTGTCGCAAACGGCGGCGAGGCGTGTGACCAGGCGCGGCTGATGCGAGCGGAAGCCTTGTTGATACTCCGGCGGCCAGAAGAAGCGGTTTCTGGGGTTCAGGCGATACTGAAGGAGGAATCGGATTCAAAATGGTATCGAGAGGCCATGTTTTGGATGGCTCGCCGTAGTTTCAATACCAGTGATTACGTTCAAGCTGAGAAATATTTCGGAAGCTATGCTGAGACGTGGCCCAATGAGACGAAGGCAGACAATGCGTTGTTGTTCAAGGCACAAGCCCAATTCCAGCAAAAGCATTTTCAGGACTCGATCGATACGGCGCTCAAGCTGATCAATGAATATCCTGAAAGCAATAGTGTCGTTCTGGCACGGTTTCTCCACGCTGAGGCGTTGACTGAATTGTTGCAATTCGATGCGGCTATTTTGCTTTACGATGTGGTGATACAGACTGCAACGGACGATCCTCTCCGTGCTTCAGCGAGGGCTCGACGCGGAGACTGCTTGTTTACGCTGGGTGCAGACAATGCCGTGCGCTATGCGGAAAGCATCGCGGCTTATGAGGCAGTGCTTGCGAGTCCTATCAAACAACCGTTCGACATCGTACTTCAATGCGAGTATAAGATCGGGCGTAGCTTGGACAAAGCAGGCCGTTCGAAAGAGGCTTCTGACCGATATTACTCCACTGTGATCTGCCGATTCGAGCAAGCGGAAAATGCATCGCAGACAGCCGGTGATTCGCCCGCTCGGATTTGGTATTCCAGAGCCGTGTTCGGCGCGGCGGAAATATTTGAACGCGGCGAAGAGTGGGCTGCGGCCGTGGCGATGCTCGAAAGGATTACCAAGGCAGGGTTCCCTGGAGCCGAGGAAGCAGCAAGGCGGATTGAGCGTATGAAAAAAGACAGACTCGATCTTGCCTCTAAAATCACGAATTACTAAAAAGCGGAGATCGACATGCAGGCGTATATCTTTTCAGGCGGACCCGTGTTTTGGGTTATCATGGTTCTCGGCGTGATTGCACTTGGCGTTTTTCTTGAGCGGTCGTTGCATCTCCACCGCGCCAGAATCGATGAGACCGATTTCTTACAAGGCATTTTCAATACGATCAGACGCGGCAATGTGGCCGAGGCCATTACGCTCTGCGAAGAGACGCCCGGTCCCGTGGCTCGACTGATCTCGACTGCGATTAAGCGGCGTCAATCCACTCGACAGCAACTGATGGATGAGCTCGATCAAGCTGGACGAGCCGAGATTTCGCGTATGGAGCGCAGACTCTCGGTTCTCTCCCTCATCGCCCAAGTGACACCGCTTCTGGGTCTGCTCGGAACCATACTCGGCATTCTCGCATCGTTGATTTCGATGAAGGCGGCGACCCCATTTATCAATGCAGGATCCGTCACCGATGGACTCATCACGGGCGCGATCACCACAGCGGCCGGACTCATGGTCTCGATCCCATGTTTTGTGGGTTTTAATGTTCTCGTTGTGAAGATCGATCGCCTTGTTCTCGATATGCGCCATGCCTGTTCTGAGGCACTGTATTTCTTCGAAAACGCCAAGGGCGGGGGAGGGCGCAGTGAATGAGCCGATAGGGCGCAGCGAAAGAGAAGCACCGCTCCAATTTGACTGGTTCGCGAATTTCGGACGCGATGGGATTCGCACGCGGTACCGTCCACGAAGTCGCATCTATTCCGTCTTCTTTGTCGTGGTACCATGGTTCGACATGATGATTCTGTCGGTAGCGTTTGCTTTTTTCTCCCAAATGATGGCGAGCACCCCTGGGGTTACCGTGGATTTGCCGGTGTCAGCAGTGAGAGACGGCATGCGCTCAACGATCATGATTGTGGCCAAGGCGTCTCCTCTCGGTGTGGAATCGCTTGCGGAATCCGGCAGGGTGGACGATGGCGCGACGGTGAGACCGATCGGCATCACCGTTTTCTTTAACGATGCTCGATTCAATTTGTCTCAACCCCATCACATCGCCACGTTCCGCAATACGCTGGAAACTCTGATTTCACAATCTGGCGAGACGGAAGCTTTGCTTTATATGGACAAGGATGTTACCCACGAGAATACGATGCGGTTTGCGATGTTGCTGAAAAGCGCTGGGGTGAGCCGGATTTGCTATGTGGTAAAGGAACCGTGAACGACACGCTTAAGAGACAAGCCGTTTTGGCAAGGCGCCGCCGCCGCTTCCGCTACCGGCGTCTTCATTCTCTCCGTCTCGATGTGGCGGCCGTGGTTTTTCTTTTCGTGGCGGGGTGGCTACTCTGCCCCCGTTTTGAAGTCGAGAAGCCATCTGAAATCGTTGACGCTCCAATGACATCGGCAATCATCGAGCAGAGCGAGACGCTGGCTGATACGCTGGTGTTGTCGCCTACGGTTTTTGCCTTCACATCGCCGGGAGGCTTTGCCGATGGGGTTGTTGCGGCGGAGTTGGCGGCATCCACGGAGGAGCTTGCGTTGCTTCCGCCCTTGCCTGAACAGCCGAAGGCGGAAACTCGGCCTCAAAATCGATTCACATGCCGATGGCCGGGCGGAGCTAGGCTATGGCAACTTTCGATGCCGGCGATTCCAGTCATCCAGAAAGGTGTTGGTACGGACAATGCCGGAAATGATGTTATCGAGGTGAGGATTTGGGTGTCGACCACAGACCTTGAAGTGCCCGAGGGTTTTGCTGCCGATCTGAAGTCTGGGCGAGGCAAGACGGTTCGGGTCTACATTATGTTCGGGGACGACGCTCGTGCGGAAGACGTTGTGTTGGGGCAAAATACGCTCGACTCGCTGGATGCCGCAACGTTGGAACGCCAGGCGATGCGGATGACAGGAAAGCCCGGCTTATTCGCTTGGCTTACCGTCGCCATCCCTTAATCCGAAGACGATTTTCTTGGCAGACGATCCCCTCGATTTCTAATTTTCATCCAGACACGTCCGAACTGTGGCGGCCAGAGCATCTCTTGAAAAAGGTTTCTGAATGAAGTTCATCCCTTTGTCCAATAAGCCATCGGGAGCGATCACGTTCCCCTGAGCATCTGCCATATAAGCAACGTCATTCAGATTCTCCAGAAATGCCGTTGACTCCTTGAGATCTTCATCACGCTTCTGAAGTTCTTTTTCGACCTGTTTGAGACTGCTGATATCCGTGCAAGTTCCAAAGAGTGTTGTTGCTTTGCCATCCCGGTACGCGATACGCCCATTGAGTTGCACAGCAATCACGTGTCCATCTTTTCGGATTAGACGATAGTCATTCGGCGTTAATCTTGCTTCGCCGGAGTCAATATTGTCCTTTAAATATTTCGTGATACGTTCCAGATCATCCGGGTGATGAAAGGCGAGATTGAGTTTTTTGTAGTTAATCCCCTCACGCTTATCGTACTGTAACAGTCTGTACATACCATCGGACCAAGTAACTGCTCCGGTGGCAATATCCCAAGAGAAATCGCCCATTCCTGCAATGGCTTGAGCCTCTTGGAGCTTAGCCTCGCTTTCTTTCAAGGCGGCTTTATCTTTCTCAAGATCCCTGAAAAGGGTCGTGTAAGGCCGAGTCAACGAGGAGCGAATCAACGCGATATAGATGAGAACAAAGGAAATGATCTTCAAAAAGTGTCCGACAACGATTGAAAGTCCACCAACATTGAAATAGAACGGTAAAGCCAATTCCCCAACAATGGATACGGACAGGGCTCCAACCATTAGACGGAAAACAGTCTCGTCCAACTGGTTCCGTTTCCTGAAAAGTAACGCAACAGCACCGACGAGTGTTAGGCAGATGACGTATTCAGCAACCTTCTTGAAAGATGTCACCCCCAGACCTTCACGATAGCAGTCCGAGAAAAAGTGCCAACAAAATATGGTGGCCATAATAAACGCCGTCATCGCGGCATAGATTCCCAGTACGACTCCGAGCCGGATTCGTCGCGTGATAAACAGCGGAAACAACAGCAGACTGATCGCCTCCATCCCCCGAGCCGCGATCCAGAGCTGGGCGGGGTAATTGGCTCCCGATTGTTCAGGGAAAACCTCCATACCCGTGTACGATAAGATGTGAAAGAGATCGATCAGGCCGGTGAAGAAAAAAGGCGACTCCAAGAAACAGCAACGCGTCATTTCGGGAAATCTCTCTCTCGTGTTCCAGGCCAGAATGAACACACTCCACGCCACCGCGATGGAGAAGAGCCCAGCCAAGCTGTGGGGTGGGATTCAATTTAGTTGAATCCCACCCAGAACCCAGAAGTCAGGAGTCAGAATACAGCATTGATTCTCAACATGTTACGCACAGTTTCGCCATTCTTCTATGGTGTCGCAAGAACAGGGACATGAATTATTTTGT
>JBBQIY010000212.1:0-4415 GCA_038325415.1 Kiritimatiellia bacterium | reverse complement strand
CATCAACAATCTTCGGTCCCGCTTCAGCGCCGCCTTTCACACCGAACACGATCATTCCACCCGCACCATTGGGAAGGTATTTCTTCGACAATGCATACGATGGATCGCCCTTCAACCCTGGGTAGCGAACCCATTCGACTTTCGGATGCCCCTTCAGGTACTCTGCCACCTTCAGTGCGTTCTCGGAGTGTCGTGCCGTGCGGAGGGGCAGCGTCTCGACGCCTTGGATGAACTGCCATGCGGCATCAGGAGCGAGCGTAGGCCCTTGATTGCGGAGACCAACAATGCGGAGACGCAAAATGAATGCAAGTGGATTCATCGCTCCCAAGTCGTGAGCAAAACGCAAGCCGTGGTAGCCGCGGTCTGGCTCATTGTAGAGAGCGAATTTGGGATCGGTCCAATCAAACTTTCCGGAGTCGATAACAATGCCACCGATGCCTGCGCCATGTCCGCCAATCCACTTCGATAACGAATGGATCACGATGTCTGCTCCGAACTCAATGGGACGCAGTAGCGTGGGAGGCGTGAAGGTGGCGTCCACGATCAGCGGCAGATGATGCTTATGGGCTATCTCCGCATAGCGCTCGATGTCGGCAATCTCGAGAACGGGGTTGCCCACGCTTTCAATGTAGATCGCACGGGTCTTCTCGTTAATAGCCGCTTCAACCGCCTTAAAATCGTTAATGGGTGTGAAACGTACGTGGATGTTGCTCTGCGGCAATATGGCATCAAATTGCACATAGGTGCCGCCGTAGAGGTTTGAAGCGGAAACCAGTTCGTCACCTGCACGTAAGATGTTGGTGATGGCGAAGTAGATTGCGGCCGTTCCGCTGGCGAGCGTGAGTGCTGCTGCACCGCCTTCAAGCTGAGTGAGACGCTGCTCCAATACATCGTTGGTGGGGTTCATGATCCGGGCGTAGATGTTTCCAAACTCGCGCAGAGCAAAGAGGTCGGCACCGTGTTTGGCGCTTTTGAAGTTGAACGCTGTGGTTCGGTAGATCGGAACAGCGCACGACTGGGTTGTGGGATCCGGAACTTGTCCGGCGTGTAAGGCGAGGGTTTCAATGTGATATTTTTTATTGCTCATGGTTAAATCCGATCTGAGAAGTGTGAAGGATGAAGGAGAAGTGTGAAGTGAAGAGAATGAAGACTGTTTTAAAGAACGAGCCTGAGTCCCTAAAAACTTTGTCGCGAGCTTTGTCGGAAACTTTGTCGAGAATTGATGGGATTGTCGAGGAAGCGGATCGAGTAAGTGTGCTGTTTAAGAGGAGGCGTTTAAGAGGAGAATGAGGACGAGGAGGAGGAGGAGGAGGAGGACGAGGAGGACAAGCGAGTAAGTGTGCCGTTTAAGCGTGAGATTATGTGTAGGATTAAGTGTTCGGGTAAGCATCTGTTTCTACACTTAAACGCATTCTTAAACCCCATCCTTAAACGGTATACTTAATCCACTCGCTTACTCGTTCGTCCTCCTCCTCGTCCTCGTTTTCGGTTCATTCCAAAAAGTTACCTCCTCGTTTTTTCGCGGTCGCGCCGCGCGGCGGGCTGACTTCTAACTTTCAAACAGCCAGGTTGAGAGATACCGCTCACCGCTGTCAGGAAGCAGGGCGATGATGCGTTTTCCTTTATACTCGGGCTGGCTGCTGAGTTTGAGGGCAACAGCAAGCGCGGCACCTGAAGAGATTCCAATGAGTATCCCTTCCGTTTTAGCGGCCTGACGGGCGGCGTTTCCCGCTTCTTCGTTCGTCACCGTGATGATGCGGTCAACAACTTTTGGATTGTAGTTCTTCGGGATGAAGTTTGCGCCGAGACCTTGAATCTTGTGAGGCCCCGCCTTTCCACCAGAAAGGAGGGGCGACCCCTCGGGCTCAACCGCGATGATTTCAACCCCTGGCACCTCCGCCTTCAGGACTTCTCCGACACCAGAAATGGTTCCACCCGTTCCAACGCCTGCGACAAACACATCGACCTTCCCATCCGTATCCTTGATGATCTCGCGCGCTGTTGTTTTCCGGTGAGCCTCCACATTCGCTGGATTATTAAACTGCTGAGGAATAAATGAGCCTGGCGTCTGTGCGTGAATTTTTTCCGCCTCATCGACTGCCCCCTGCATCCCAAGAGGCCCCGGCGTCAGTACAATCTCGGCTCCGAAGGCTTGAAGAATCTTGCGGCGCTCAATGCTCATCGTCTCCGGCATCGTCAGAATCAACCGATAACCTCTGACTGCTGAAACCAACGCAAGCGCGATGCCTGTATTGCCACTCGTCGGCTCAATAATCAAAGCCCCCGGCTTGATCTTCCCCTCGCGCTCAGCCGTCTCAATCATCGCAAGTCCAATTCGCTCTTTCACGCAGGAGGCTGGGTTGAACGACTCCAGCTTGACAAGAACCTCGGCTCCCCCAGCGTTCAACTTATTAATCCTGACAAGCGGCGTATTCCCGATCAGTTCTTCGATATTGTTGTAAATCTTCGCCATATTGACCTCCTTCAGTTTCGTCCTTTAAGTTTCTTAATTACTACCATTTTGGTAGTGAATTGGCGATACTATAGCGTCTTTGCTTACGGACGTCAAGACCGATTTTTTATATTTTCTACTTTTTTAGTAGTCTTTATAAAATGAAGGAATGGTCGGCAAAATAGATTGACATTTTCAAGTTATTTGCATATATTTATAACCAGTACGCGAATTATAAGCAAAAGCGATTTAAGAAAGATTATCTGAAATCTATCATTGTATACTATATCAGTAGACTAAATAAAAAGACTAAAATAAGAAGACTATGAAAATCTCGACAAAAGGCCGTTACGGACTCCGCATCCTTCTCGACATCGTGTTGAATGGTGATGATTCGCCACGATTGACGCGGGACATTGCGACATCGCAAAAAATATCGGAAAAGTACATCAGCCGTCTTGTGATCGACCTGCGAAAGGCCGGACTTGTTAAATCTGTTCGAGGTGCAAAAGGCGGATACACGCTCGCGCGATTTCCGGAGGACATAACCTTGCTGGAGATCGTAGAAACGATGGAGGGTCGTACAAACATTGTTGATTGCGTGCTCCAGCCCAACGCCTGTAACAAGATGGGAAGCTGCGCCGTGCGTCAAACTTGGGCCGAAATTAACGGGAAGATCCGTGCGGTCCTCGGGGAGATCACCTTAAAAGACATAGCAGACAAACATCAACAGGATGGTCTTGATTCAGGTTCTATCGATTACTGCATCTAGCGCAAATTCAAATGTTCATTTAAATATTTTCGTACGCTTATTTTAAATTCACTTGCCTATTTTTACGTTTTTTGAGAAACTCCCGCACATCGCTTTGAAGAAAACAAGCAAGGCTATGCCTCCAGGTACCGCAGGAAGCAAAGCGCAAAGAGGCCAAAATGGCCTGACAACACGCGGTAGATAACTCTCACAGCACCCCATGAGCATGACTAAACTTTTTGGAACAAAATACCCGCTGATTCAGGGCGGCATGGCCAACATTGCCACAGCACAACTTGCCTCAGCCGTTTCAAACGCAGGCGGACTGGGTCTCGTCGGCGCAGGCGGAATGAATTCGGAAATGCTTCGCGACAATATTCGTAAGTGTCGTGAAATGACCGCGAATCCGTTCGGTGTCAACATCATGCTGATGCATCCGCTCGTGGACGAGATGGCTAAGATCGTCGTGGAGGAGGGCGTCAAATTCGTCACCACCGGAGCAGGCAACCCTTCCAAGTACATCGAAGCGTGGAAAGCCGCCGGGATCATCGTCATCCCCGTTGTGCCGTCCGCAACGATTGCAAAACGCGTGGTCAGGGCGGGAGCAGATGCCGTGATTGTGGAGGGCTGTGAAGCCGGCGGCCACATCGGTGAACTCACCACCATGGTACTGGTTCCGCAGGTTGTCGATGCCGTCGACGTCCCCGTGATCGCCGCAGGCGGCATTGCCAGCGGTCGCCAGGTTCTCGCCGCGTTTGCCCTCGGTGCCAGTGGCGTTCAGGTGGGCACTTGCCTCCTCGTCGCCGAGGAATGCCCGATTCACGACAACTACAAACAAGCCATTATCAAGGCCAACGACACAGCCACGACCGTCACAGGGCGGATCAATGGCGTGCCGGTTAGAATTATCAAGAACCAGATGGCCGCGAACTATATCAAACGCGAAAAAGAAGGTGCCACGATGGAAGATCTGGAGCATTTCACGCTTGGCTCCCTACGCCGCGCCGTTTTCGAAGGCGATGTTGACACGGGTTCGCTCATGGCGGGACAAGTCGCGGGCATGTGCACCAAAATCCGTCCTTGTGCTGAAATCATCGCCGAGCTCTTCGCGCAATACGAACAGAGTTACGACAAACTTCGAAGAGGTGTTTGCTAATGTTTGAAGTTTTGTTGGGTAATAGATCCATGTCCATCCCGATCATTCAAGGAGGC
>JBBQIY010000211.1:0-4417 GCA_038325415.1 Kiritimatiellia bacterium | reverse complement strand
TAGTCGAGGCTGACATCGCAGAAGGCGCATTTGTGCCAGTAGCATCCAGAGGAGAGTTGAACCTTTAGCCATCGCCCATCGGACCACAGTCTGTGCATCGGATTGGCGGTCTCCAACATCGACAAATAGCGCGTCATATCAAGCCCGGTGTAGTCAGAGACAGGAACTTTGTATTTTCCTGCTGTTGCCGACTTAGCGGGGATAAAGCCATCACGGGTCATGACGCTCTGCAACTCGGCCTTGCCGAGGATGCCGAGCCACGGATTAAAGCCTTCGTCGAAGCTAACGTAGTCGAAGAAATCGAAGACGCGTTTGTCGGTCATGTCGCGAAGTTCTGAATTCACATACCCTCCACCGAGAACGAGCTTCACGTCTGGGGCGTGTCTGCGTACACACGCTGCCACGCGGAAGGCGGCGTAAACAGTGCCGGGGAAGGGGACGGTGAGTCCGACAATTTCCGGCTTGTGTTCGTCGAGTAACTGGCACGTGAGTTCATCGATGAGGGTATCGACGACCGTAGGGGTTTCAGAGACCAGTCTGACATAAAACGGATCGAAGGAGGGTGCGGAGACGGCGAGGTGTTCCGCATATTTAGCAAAGCCGAATCCGGGGTCGACGGCTTCCTTGAATACATCAGCCAAATCGTCGAGAAAAAGCGAGGCTAACATCTTGGCTTTATCTTGGATGCCGAGGGAGCCGAAGTACGATTGCAGGTTCTCTTCGTCGAGTTCTTCATCGCTCGGGTCGAGTTCGCGGAAGTGCAGACCTTCAGGGAGGAATCCACGGCGGCAGATCAACCAAGCCATTTCGGGGTCACGACCTTGGAGGAATCGCACAACGCCATCCACGAGGGATGCGTAAAGTTCGGCATTCTCAAGGAAAGCTGTGAGCTGCGGCGTGGGGTTTTTGAGTTCGTCAGCGAGTGTGGCCGCCATTTCGACGCCCTCGCGGGTGAAGAGTTTGAGAGCAACCGCCAGAGACATGTCGAACTGGATTGCATCGATTCCGTTTCCCTTCAGGAATCCTGTCAAAACAGGCGTGGCAGGGTACGGCGTATTGAGCTGTACCATGGGAGGTGTGATCAGGAGCACTTTCAGCTTTTTCGCCTTGTGTATTGAGAGGGTTGATTCCATGGCTGCATCATACCTAAAAAAGCGGTCGTCTTGCAAATAAAGAGTAGACCTCATCGTTTCTTGCGGGCGGGCGCTGCATGGTGTACAATCCTCGCAACACAACAAGCGGAGGACGACGTGGCAAGCATATCATCACGAAGAAAACGTACGAGGAGTCAGAAAGTGGGGCAAGCCCCTGGTTATCTGCCCCCTTCGGAGGGTCCAGAAATGGATAAGGCGCGGGTGATGATCTTGGAATTCACGCCAGAAACTTTTACGCAACGCGAAATTTTGACCCCCGACGAGCTTCGAAAGATTGACTATTCTGACACTGTCGTACGCTGGATCAATGTCTTTGGTGTGCGCGATATGAACCTTCTCAAAGTGCTTGGCGAGGTTTTGGGTCTGAATGCGTTGGCGGTCGAGGATATCGCAACGACCGACCAGCGTCCGCGCGTAGAGGACTATGGGAATAACATGCACATCGTGCTCCGCACACTGAAAGCGGAGACTTCGGGTTTGATTGGATTCGATCAGCTCAGCATCGTGTTGAACAAGTTCGTCGTCGTAACATTTCAGGAGACGCTGGAACCCGTTTCAGGCGACAAACCCAAACTTGCCGATATTTTAGAGCCGATTCGTGAGCGGATTCGGACAGGGGCGGGGATTATCCGGAGTTTTCAGGAGGACTATATTGCGTACCGAATTGTGGACGCTGTGATCGACAACTATCTCGTCGTGCTCGAAAGTGTTGCCGAATCGATCGATATCATTCAAGATACCGTACTCGATAATCCCGATCAGCGTTTTCTAGGTGAGATGCATCAGATGCGGTGCAACATGATCCTCTTGAAGCGAAGTCTTTTTCCGCTTCGTTCTGTGGTACTGGGCATGAAACATTCCGAAGGCAGCCTCTTCGGCGCGGGGACGCAACTCTATCTCCGCGATGCGACTGAACATGTGGAGCAGGTGATCTATAGCATTGAGACGATGGAGGAGAGTCTGTCGAGCGCGCTTGACACTTATCTGACGAGCAATGGAAACCGCATGAACGACATCATGCGCGTGCTGACGGTGCTATCGGCTTTTTTCATTCCACTGACCTTCATCGTGGGTGTTTACGGGATGAACTTCAGGAATATGCCCGAGATCGAGTGGCGATATGGCTACCTTGCCACGTGGATCGTGATGATTGCCATCTCCGCTGCCATGGTGGTCTTCTTCCGCAAGCGAAAGTGGATGTAGTGTGCGATTTAACGGAGTTGAATCGCCGATAAACACGTCGACACCAGCGGCACTGGAATGTTGAAATTTCAGCCTGTTTTTGATACCCTCCACAACATGAAGAAGAGCGACCTCCTTGGATCCCTTTAAAGACTTGCTGCCGAATTGAAAAAAACGGCTCTGTTATATATTTAGGGTAGCACGGTTTGTATACTGCTGGATCAACCCGATCGCACAAGTCTGGATATTGATGTGGGGGGTGCTTGATGACAGCCCGCGAAGAACTACAGTATTGTTATGAATTAGCTTTCTTTCCGCCAAGATTGAATCAACTTTGGCAGGAGATCAAAAGAGAAGAACGAGGGTTCGATGAAGTTAAGCCGCTGCTTGATAAGGCTTTGATGTTGCACTTGGCCTTGCCGGAAACAGGATACGCTTCACAGCGTGCACTACAGTGCCTTGCGCTCTATCAGGCAAAATCACGGGCATTTGGTATGGTAACTTTTATTAAGAACGTTAGAGCAGTCATTGGTTGCAAAGATATCGAGTGCACTACAGTTCCTGGAAATATGGTTCGTGATATCGGGCTGCCCAAATTTTCTCGCCATCCATCGATGCCATTCGGGTCTGTCTCCTGATTTCCTTCAATGCCAGGTTAGAAAATGGCCGTGATTCGCAGTTTTGCCCCACAGGCGGCAGCATAGCGGTAGAGCGTGGAGAGGGACAAGTCTTCGCCGTTGGCAATCTGGGAGATGCGCGGCTGGCTCACGTTCATGCGCTTGGCGATTTCTTTTTGTGTGAGCTTCGATTTCAGTGTGATTTTCTGGACGATTCCGGCGGCCTCGTTTTCAGCAAAGGTCTCAGCCAGTATCTCGGCATAGCCGGGCATGGCTTCAGCCTTTCGGGTTAACGCTTCCGTGATTACGATGCGTTCCTTTACCCAGATTTTTCTTTCCTCTTTTGTCATAGTTTTTTTTCATAGTCTAATCCGTTCTTCGAGGAGCCACTTCAGTCTTTCGCTTCCGTTTTTTCTTCTTAAATTCTTCTACCAGCGAAAATGTATTGTAGGGCGGGAGGATAAGGGGCGGAACGGGCATGCGGTTGGTCAGGTTGCTGATTAATTCGCGCACGTAAGGAATGATATGGGCTAAGGCAAGCGCGTCATCGAATTCTTCCCAGTTGAACGGGGAGTCTTTCTTTTTCAAATAAACGACGGCATAGCAGCAGTCGAAAATCAGTCCCGGATCCGCCTTGTCGTCAAAAACGTTGAAGGATATGCTAATCTTCATGCGATTGGGCATGTAGTTATTATCCCTTTGGATGTCGGAAACGCCAAACGAGAAGGAAAGTTTCTCCTTCGCCTTGATGTATTCTGCCTTGCATGAGGTGAGACGTATCGTTTCAATGCTGAGTCCTGTGAAGTCTGTAGGCATGTTGCTTTCCCTCCTATGCGGCAATCTGAAGTTTACTTGAGCCGCTGTTGCTCTTGAGCGGGACGCCGCTTGTACGTGCCTACGTTTCTTCTGTGTCTACCGCATTTTTGCCGATGAGAGGCAACGAACAGCAGAGGGGCAGGGTATTTACGGCTTCGCCATTGCCAGCGTTCCACTGTGAGGCATCAACCCCCAGCTCCTTTTCAGGATAAAACTTACGTGTAGAACTTGCATCCACCACAAGCGGAAGCAATTTCATTCCAGCACTTTCCAAGATAAGCGGTTCTAGGTCGAAGACAAAATCCTGTACGCTATCAAAATCCGCCGGGCGTACGTTAAAGACCTCGACGCCGATTGTTCCGGGTTCATCGGGAATAAAAGAAAACTCAACCGGATAGTCCGGAAATGCGAATCGGAGGCTACTACGGATTGAGTCCGTAAATGTGTTTTTCGTATCGGTCATAGTGAATCTCTTTTCATGGTATCTGCAAATAGAGTTTGCGGAGATTGTTGATGGCTTCTAGATTGGTTCTGATCGGGTTCATCTGTGATTCTGGCACATTAGAACTTTTATAGTCGGCCATAACTCGTGCTGCTTTCAGCTTCCTAAACAGTCGATGGGGTTCGCCCCTGTTCCTTTGCTCGACA
>JBBQIY010000210.1:0-4422 GCA_038325415.1 Kiritimatiellia bacterium | reverse complement strand
CCATGGCAACTTCGCCGTTTCGGAAGACCATCAGGGCATGCCCCGGGGGAAGTTCCATGACTTCTGCTGTTGAGAGGTTGAAGGCAGTTTGGATGGCGGCGCGTTCTGAGGCCACAACGGCGATTTCATCGTCGTAATAGTAGTAAGCTGGCCTGATTCCCGCAGCATCACGCAACGCGAATGCATCGCAGTTTCCGAATGCTCCGCACAAAACAAAGCCTCCATCCCAGTCGGAGGAGGCGGCTTTGAGCAGAGAGGTGAGATTCCGGCTTTGGTTGCCATCTTCAGTGGTCGGCATTTTTTCCAGGCAGTGCGTGAGTTGCGTCAGCAGGATTTCGCTATCTTGTTTGCTGGAGGGGTGGTGGCCGCTATCGACGAGATCGTTGAACAGCGACGTGGTGTTGGTGAGATTGAAGTTCCCTGCGATGATGAGCGTATGGTTGCGCCAAGAATTGTGGCGCACGAAAGGATGGCAGGCTGCGAGTGAACGGGTCCCGAAGGTTCCGTAGCGAAGGTGTCCGAGGTAGAGCTCGCCGCAGAAGGGCATGGAGAGCGATTCGCTTTTCGCGAGTTCGTCAGCGGTCAGTTGGCGCATGTTTTTTTGCGCGTCTGTAATTCGTTCCCCGATCGTTTCGAGGAGGTTGGCTAGCGAAAGTTGTTGGCAGGACTTCTCGATGTCATAGAACGGATGCCCTGGATTGACATCAAGACCGACGCAGGCAATGCCTGCGCCGTCTTGACCACGGTTGTGCTGTTTCTCGAGGAGAAGTGAAAGTTTCTCGAATCCATAATAGGTAGATCCGTACTTCCTCGAATAATAATTCAGATTACGGCGTAGCCGGAGGAGGGCTACACCGCACTCGTGTTTAATATCTTCTGACATACTTCTGCATTGGATTTAGGCTAGTAGATGAAGAGCATTTCGCGGTATTTCGGCAGAGGCCACTCAGAATCATCGATGATCAGCTCCATAGCGTCAACGATGCTACGGAGTTCCTTCATGGTCGAAAGGATCGTGGGATGGTCTTCCTTGTTGAGCGCTTTTTTGAGCTTTGCGCAAGAAGCGATGAGGCGGTCGAGTCCGTCACCGACGGTCTCGGCAACCGAGAGGAGGCCTTTCATTCCGCTCTTGACCCCGCCGATTTTCGCCTTGCTGAGCGTCGACGAGAGCTTACTGTAGTAGTCGGTGACGACCGGCAGGATGATGCTTGAGGCCATTTCGAGCGCGATCACGCCTTCGATCTGCACTTTGCGATGGTACTCTTCGAGGAACACGTCGTAGCGCGAATGCATTTCTATCTTTGAAAATACGCCGTACTTCTCCACCAGCTTCTGATTGGCTGGATCAAGGAGGGGCTTGAGTGCCTCGGGTGTGTTGGGCAGGTTGGGTAGTCCACGCTTTGCGGACTCGGCAGCCCACTCGGCACTATAGCCATTCCCGTTGAAGATGACCCGCTTGTGCTTGATGATGATTTCTCGCATGATTCCTTGCAAGGCCTGTGCGAAGTCTGTTTTGTTGGACTTCTCGAGTTGTTCAGAAATATAGTCGAGGGACTCCGCAACAATCGTGTTGAGGAACATGTTGGCTCCTGCGCAGGACTGGCTTGAGCCAGGCGCGCGGAACTCGAACTTGTTTCCGGTGAACGCGAACGGGCTTGTGCGGTTGCGATCCGTTGCATCGCGCGGAAGCGTTGGCAGAACGTCGACGCCGATTCGCATCGTCGCGGGCTTCTTCTTGCTGGACGTGCCACCCTTGACGAGCTGTTCGATGATGTCATCGAGTTGCTCGCCGAGAAAGATCGAAATCACGGCCGGAGGAGCTTCATTGGCTCCTAGCCGGAGATCGTTTCCGATGCTGCCCGTCGTGGTACGCAACAGATCAGCATGCATGTCCACGCCGCGTATGATTGCGGAAAGGACGGTGAGGAAGATCATATTCTGCTCGGGGTCCGTGCCGGGGTCGAGCAGGTTGCGCTTGCCGTACGAGATGGACCAGTTGTTATGCTTGCCCGAACCGTTGACGCCGTCGAAAGGCTTCTCGTGCAGCAGGCAGACGAGGCCATTGCGGTCGGCGACCTGCCGGAGCGTTTCCATGACCAGCATGTTGTGGTCGACGGCCACATTGAGTTCCTCGAACATCGGGGCTAACTCAAATTGGGCGGGAGCGACCTCGTTATGCCGGGTTTTTGCGGGAATTCCGAGTCTCCAGAGTTCTTCCTCGACCTCCGTCATGAACTTGATGATGCGAGGTTTGATCGCGCCGAAGTAGTGGTCTTCGAGCTGTTGATGCTTGGGCGGCGGAGCACCGAAAAGCGTCCGGCCTGTCTGGAGGAGATCTGGGCGATGGAGGTAGAAGCTCTTGTCGATGAGGAAATATTCTTGCTCGGGGCCAAGTGACATCGCCGCCACCTCTTCTTCTGCACCAAAGCATTTCATGAGCCGAGTGATCGAGCATTTCAGTGCCTGTATCGAGCGCAGAAGCTGTGTTTTCTTGTCGAGGACTTCGCCGGTGTAGCTGCAAAAAGCAGTGGGGATGCAAAGGGTGGCTCCGTTGGCATGGCGCTTGATGAAAGCGGGGCTGGAAGGATCCCACGCCGTATAGCCACGTGCTTCAAACGTGGAACGGATGCCGCCGGACGGAAAGCTAGAGGCATCCGGCTCGCCGACGATTAGGTTCTTCCCTGAGAATGACATGATGGCTTTACCATGCTTCGCGGGGTCCACGAAGGAGTCGTGCTTTTCCGCAGTGCCGCCGGTGAGGGGTTGGAACCAGTGGGTGTAGTGCGTTGCACCCCGGTCTAGCGCCCATTCCTTCATCGCATGCGCTACATCGCCCGCGATGGTGGAATCGACGGGTACGCCTTTGTTGACGGTGGCCAACAATTTTTCGGCCACATCCTTTGAGAGATACTTCCTTATGGAGTCTTCGTTGAAGACGTCGATTCCATAGTAGTCGATGGATGCTGTTTTTACCTCGCAAGGACCAGCAGCCACGCTTTGGCCGATTTTATTGATTGCGTAGATTCTGTTGCAGTTGCTCATAAGTGTACATGCTCCTGTGTTGAGTGCAACTGACAATTAGCAGTAAATGTGCCAGTGTTTGCGTATGCCTGTGGAAAAGCGGTTTCAAGACGAGTTATCCGTAATTCGAGCGAATATCAAGCTTTGTTGCCCATCTTTGAAAGGGATTTGGCTATACATATTACAAAAGTGTAAGGATGAAGTACAGTATATTTTACAAAAGCGTAAAAGAAATAAAGAGATTGTTCTTGGAGGCCTGACGTGATAGAATTTCACCATTCTTTCGGTTTCACGCTACTGATGTTTCGGGTTTGGTATTATTTTAGAAACACCTTGTTGATGATGCTTTCAGTTGGAAACTGCAACACGGGTTAAGCACGGGACGAGCAGAGGACGATTTATGAACGATACACACACAAAGCTTTCAGGCTGGATGGTATTGGTGGTAGGCATCGCGTTTTTATTGCTTTCCACAGTGACGGTCTGGTTCTACCGAAGTGAGAAGCAGTCAATTCGTAATCGTGCGACCGCACAATTAATAACGATTGGAAAACTCAAGTCTGCTGAGGTAAGCCGATGGCGTGTTGCGCGGCTTACTGACGCCGATGCCTTACTGGAGAGTCCGTTCTTGGTGGAAGGGGTTATGCGATTTCTTGCTTCGCCTAGCGAGGAGAATGCCGCGCCCATACGCACCCGATTCAATGGAATTCGTAAATATTATCAATATGATGATGTCATGCTGGTCGACACAAGGGGAGCTTGTGTTCTGAGTTTGTCAGGGGAAAAGTGCCTTACCGCCAAGCACGAGCAAGCGATGAATGAAGCGATGAGGAGTCGTAAGCCCACCATAATGGAAATTCATGCTACCGGGACAATGGATGAACCGCATGTTGGTATTGTCGCTCCCTTTTTTGTAGGCAGTGAGACCTCCCCTGCTTTTTCAATTGTTCTGGTTTCCAATGTCTCGAAGTTCCTCTATCCCATCTTGCGTTCATGGCCCGTGCCGAGCAAAACCTCCGAGATTACGCTTTCACGCATCGACGGGGATGAACTTTTGTTTTTGAATAATCTTCTCTATGCGCCTGACTCTGCGCTGAAACTGAGAATTCCCCTAACCCGAAAGGAAGTTCCCTCGGTGCGAGCGGCACAAGGATTCGAGGGGGTTGTGCAAGGCGTAGACTATCGGGGAATTGAGGTGGTGTCGTATGTCTGCCACATCCCCGATTCCCCTTGGTTTATGGTCGCTAAGCAAGATGAAGTTGAAATTTTCGCGGAATGGCATTTTCGTAGCAAGATTATTCTTGGCTTTTACGTGCTGGTCGGGCTGGGGCTGTTGGTGGTGGGAGTTGCCGTGTGGCAACGCAACCGGAATGCTCATTACCGGACTCTCTATGATTACGA
>JBBQIY010000209.1:0-4432 GCA_038325415.1 Kiritimatiellia bacterium | reverse complement strand
AGGCTTCGCGTGATCCATTTGGCTCGCTACGATCTGGTACCCGAGAAATATGCAGAAAGTCGGAAATTCGATGATCCGTATTCTTCGCACTCGATCATTTTCAAGCGGCTGCAGATGATGAAGCTGGAGGGGTGCCGCGTTCTCGACGTAGGTTTCGGGTGTGCTGCGATCGCCTCGCGGCTCAAACCGCGTGGCGCCGTGATCGATGGTATCGACCGGAGTGCTTCGGCTGTGGAGGAGAATGGTGAGATTTTCGCCCATGTTTTTCAAAGCGACTTGAACCGCCTTGACGACATCGCGCTCACGGGCAAGTACGACATTGTGGTCTGTGCAGACCTTCTGCAGTATCTGGTCGATCCCGCTGATTTTTTGTCAAGGTTGAAGAAGTACCTCAATAAGGACGGGTTGCTGGTTGTCTCGGTGCCAAATTTCGTTAATTTTTCGACCCGCGTGCATGTGTTCTTTGGGAATTTCCCTTTACATCATCGTGGAATCATTGACGAAAATGCGCTCCACTTCTACACCAATAAAGAGTTTGTCAAACTCCTGAGGCGTACCGGTTGGACGCTGGTTGAATCCACGGCTTCGAGTGTTCCACTGTTCCTGATGTTTCCGTTTCTTAAGTACCGAATATTCCGTCCCCTGGTCTTCCTCTGTCGCGGTCTCACCCTGATGATGAAAGGGTTACTTGGATACCAATGTATTTACTTCTGTAAAAATCCAAATGAGTCCGAGCTCTTATGAATTCATCCAACAATACCCCGGCAGGAATTTTTCACAAGGTTCCGTATAAGTGGGTTCCGGTGTTGCTTCTCGGCTTTGCCGCCGCAATCTTACTGGTCACGTGGCCATGGGCGAAGACATTTGCGTCTGGCGTACTCCGTCACTGGGATCCGCCGTTTCATGCGTGGAAGCTAGAATATGCGGCTAGGCAATTGTTGGCTGGGCGACTCTTGCCGTTTGAGGGTAATACCAACATGTATTACCCTTACACCGGCGCATTTTATTTTGAGGCGCTGCATTGGCCTCAGGCGGTTGTTGCGGCAGCACTGTTTGGGTTAACGAATGCAGGCCCCGTTCTCGTTTACCATATCGTCTTGGTATTCTTTTGGGCACTTTCTGGTGTGTGCCTCTGGATGCTTCTCAGAGCCTTAGGTGTCTCTGCTGTTTCCGCTGTCTTGGGGGCTTTATTCTTTACGCTCATGCCGTATCGGAT
Organism: Kiritimatiellia bacterium; assembly: GCA_038325415.1. Lineage (GTDB taxonomy): Bacteria > Verrucomicrobiota > Kiritimatiellia > RFP12 > UBA3636 > JBBQIY01. Next base: position 3,216 of record JBBQIY010000209.1, on the reverse strand, counting down.
CAGCTACCAAGTGGAATTTAACATGCAGCTTTGCTTCGCGATTCCGCTTTTCTTTTTCTTTCTCGTACGTTATTTTCAACGACCATGCGTGGGTTATGCCTGCGGGATGGCGATTGCTTGGTGGTTACAAGCGACCAGCGAACTCTATCAGGCGGTATTCCTTGTGCTCGTGTTGCCATTCCCCATTCTTGCGATGATGTCGGGTCGTTGGAGTCTGGTTCGGTCGTTGAAAAAGTTCTGGCTCCCCATGTTGGCGGCTCTGATGCTGAGCGGCGTCCTTGCATTCGTGTGGCTGTGGCCCTACACAGTTATGTTGCAGTCGCAAACGCTGACGCGCGGGCTCCAAGAGATTAGTCAGCACGTTCTTGAGCCTCTGTCATATTTGCTCTCTCACGGCCATACCGGACTCTTCGGTACGATCAAAGCGCGACGTGATGAGATGAGCGTGTACCCAACGCTGTTGCTGATCGTGCTCTCGGCGGTGTATCTCGCCTTTCGTTTCAAAAATGATCGCAGAATATTGGTTCCGCGCTGGTACTCCACTCTCCGTTACGGGCGGGCGTTGGTTCTCTTACTCTTTCTCCTCATCACGATTTTACTGGCCTGCTCGTTTATCCATCCCCACGTCGCCCACCTTTATTCTCTGCTGCCAGTTCTGGCCTGCGCCCTCTCGATTCCGCTGATGTTCGATAGGGGACGACGTGGACTTCCCAGCGGATTCATGAATGGGCTTTTCGCTTCGGCACTGTTAGCCTTCTTCATGAGCTTGGGCCCGAGAATTTTGTCCTCAATCTCAAAGTTTTCGTGCGTGAACTGGATCTACATCTGGCAATACGACTTGTTCGAATTTCTGCACGGGTTTCGGGTTGTCTCCCGCTTTGCGTTCTTCGTTTTGCTTTGGATGACGCTTGCCTCTGCTTTCGGCTTGGACGAACTTTTTCGATGGGCGAATTCGCGAGGCAGACGGTTTATGGCTCTTGCCGGTGTTGGGGTACTCCTCGTCATCTTTGCCGCCGAGTGTATTCCAACCTCCAAACGCACTATCCTTCCACTGCCCTGTCCGATAGAATCCGCAGTCCTGTCGGGTTTGGACAAACGCGCCGAGCCTTACGTGCTTGCCATCGTGCCGATGGGCCTTCGCGATTGGGATTCGCAACACATGCTGCAAGTGGCCCGGAGTCATCGTCTTTCCGTCTATGCGTGGGGCGGAACCTATCCTCCTTATACGAGCGAAGTACTTGAAGCACTGTCGGTACTCCACGGAAACGACATTCCGAAGGCCGCCGAGCTCCTCCACCAGCTTTGGCCGGATTGCTTGCTTCTCGAAGACAAGGCGTTTTCCAGAAGCCCCTCGACGAACATCAATTATGCCAAAGCATTTGCGAATGTGGCAACCGTTGAAGACGAAGACAGTCGGTTTGTACTCATGCGCCTCAAGCCAGAAACACACCCTGAAGTTGAGCTTCTGAAGTTGATTCGCCACGATTACCTTGTGAACAATCCGCAAGTGGCGTTCTCCGCCGTCTGTGCCGAGTCTGAAAAGCAAGGCGTTGTGTGGCTTGACCTGAACGGATGTTTTGTTGGCAAGTGGGAAATTACGAATGTGCCGCAGACCATCCGACTCGTACTTCCCGACTCGTTGTTCTCGCGCTATTCGCCGAACCGCTTGCGGTTTCATTCCGAGTCAACTGCTGGATTTTTTCTCCGCGATTTTAAAATGGAACCCGCTGGGGTAGGAATTCCGGAGGCGGATTCGGATCCGGATACCTTCATGCCTTGGCAGGGGCAGGTTCATGATCTGCCGGCAACCGCGTTTCCGCTGGATGCCGAGTATCCTGGAGGCTTTCGAATCTTTAGTGCCGAAGTCCTCGACAATACGGTCGAGGTTGGCGGTACGATTCGAATGCGCTACTATGTGCGGCTTCCGAGGAAGTTGCGTTCGCTGACAAGCCTATCGCTCAAGACCGGCATTACACAAAACGGCAGGGTGATTTTTGAAAGCGGCGAGAGCCTGAATATGTATACTGACATGAGCCTGTTTTGGACGGGACGACGAAACGGGATGTTTGTGATGGAGCAGGTGGTGACACTCCCTGATCTCTGTGTTGAGGGTGGAGAGTACGGACTTGCCATCACGATTAAGAATTCTCAAGGCGAACGTATTTCTGGGCGCTCTGAGTCCGGAGAGAAGGTCAAGCGGCTTTATCTGCCTCTGAAATTTGTCGTTGCAGAAAAGACTGCCGTTCAGTAGCTGGTTGACCGTGTCCAAACGTCTTGCTTTAAAAGGCTATAGCCACGAGAAACACAAGAAATAGAATTCAGGTGCAGCGGTAGTGGCACGAAATACTCTCAAATCACGGTAAAATTCTGGTGACGAGAAGAGAAACGTAGATTCAGAGAATTATTCCGAGTCTACCGCCTCGACGTTACGACGTACTCGCGCCTCCACGGGGGAAGTTTTAACAAGGATGTACAAGATAAGCAGGATGAATTCCCAAGGCTATCCTGTATATCCTGTCTATCCAGGTAGATTATTTTCTCCTCTACTCAACTGATGATTTTTTCTGTATGGGATGATGAAGGATTACGCGGGATCGATCACATGGACAAGGGTCGAAGCTCGGATTTGAGATAAAGTGGGTGCTTCGGAATGCCATCCGCAGTCTTTTCAAGATAGCAGAGGTTGAATCCCTGCAGGAGACTCATGACTTGATCCTGCCGATTATTGAAGATTCCGTGACGTCCCCAAGCGCACATCACAAGATCGGTTTTGCGGACGGTTTCAAGAATCCATCGGTCGTTTTCAGGTCCGATAGGATCGGTGGCGCGACGCATAGCCTGCGGGTCTGTGGCTCGGTAGGCGAAGAGATTGAGCATATAGAAAGTGTTGTAACCCCACGCTTTAGAATAGCCACGAATCCGGCGGAGTGTGGGATCGAGCTGGTTCTCATCAGCCGTGGAGGGATTCAACGCAATCCAGACGATCGGACGTTCTTGGCTGTCGAAGACATCCATCCAGCAATGCCGGAGCGTGTATCGCCAGGTTCTGCATGGCGAGAATACGCATTCGTTTCCTGTTTCGTTCATTCTATCGGCTCCAGTGTTTTGATTATTCCGCAAGTCTACAGGATGGAGTGGCTTCTGTAAAGCTGGCTTGTCGGAATGTCTATGCTTGGTGTAGAAGGGTGGGATTCAATTTAGTTGAATCCCACCCAG
>JBBQIY010000208.1:0-4458 GCA_038325415.1 Kiritimatiellia bacterium | reverse complement strand
AATGTCACGTCGTGCCCGACCTGCGGAAGAACGCAGGCCGATGTCATCAACACCGCGCACAACGTGGAGATTGCCCTAGAGAAGCTCTATCGTCAGAACCCAGCCATGAAGCACCCGCATGTCGCGGTGATGGGCTGCGTTGTGAACGGCCCGGGTGAGGCTCGCGATGCGGACCTTGCGCTTGTTGGCGGAAAAAGCGAATTCTTACTTTACATTAAAGGCGTGTGTGCCTCGCGGCACCCTCAGAGCGAAGCAGTGGAAGCGCTTGTTGAAGCCGTCAGGAGGTTCTCATGAGCGATGGATCTTGTCTGATGCCCCAAACGTATCATCCCAACCGTGCAGTACGGCTGGCCAACTGGGTCAAACGTATTTACTTAGCCGATGATTTGCTTGCGCTTTTCCTTTCCTACGTTGTCGTTTATTTTAGTCGCTTTCCTAATGTCCTTACAGGTCTGCTGCGGGGGCGTCTTGGATTTGTAAGCCAGTATGCACATGTTTATTGGAATCGTGCGCCTATCTATCTGGGTTTGACGTTTGCGTTTCTATTCGTCTTCTATGCTGTTCTGGGGATGTATGAAGGGCATCGGCGGATACGCAAAACGCCGGTTCTCTGGAATGCGCTCGTGGGCAATGGCCTCGTCATTGGCTGCGTGGCGGTGTATCTATTTTTCTCCAAGAGCACGTGGCACATGCGTGGGTTTATCCCACTGGTTTTGCTCGTCAATATTATCATGACCGTCTTGGTCCGACGGGTGACAAATTCGATTTTATACAACGCACGCAGGCGTCACCCCTCGCTTCGCATCAAGACGTTGTTGATCGGATTCACCGATGATGCGGAAACCCTGAACAAGTGGTCTGTTGAAGGCCGTCTCAAAGGCTGTGACATCGTGTCCCGGATTGCGTCCCCCACCAGCCTTATCGATGTTCGCCGAATCTTGCCGCCGCTTCTGACGCCGGACATTGGTGCCGTATTCGTTATGGATCGGACGATGAAGACCGATGTGATTATGGATATCGTGCGAATCTGCGCCAAACATAACAAAACGGTGAACGTTCTTTTCCCACGCTTTCTGGAACTGCACAACCCCTTTACTTACGGGGATATGATCGATGGTCTTCCGATCGTACATTTCCCATCGTTGGAGTTTTCGAACACGGATGTCTGGCACCGTAAGTTGGGGTCGAAGGTGGCGGCTAGCCTGATGCTTGTGATTTTGTTCCCAGCGCATCTTGTCCTTGCGTTACTCATCAAAATCGACAGTTGTGGCCCGGCCGTTTTTGTGCAGGAACGAATCGGCTTGAATGGCCGGGCGTTCAAGATGCTCAAGTACAGAACGATGTGTCGGGATGCCGAGAAAAAACTTGATGGGTTACGGTGCAAGAACGAGACCGATGGTGCGCTCTTCAAGATGCGGAATGATCCGCGTGTGACCCGATTCGGTCGCTTTCTCCGAAAAACCAGCATTGATGAGCTTCCGCAACTTGTGAACATCGTGCGTGGAGAGATGCGTTTCGTGGGCCCGCGCCCTTTGCCCATAAAAGACCTTCAGGGCTACGAACATGGCTGGCTCTTTATGCGCCAGATGTGTCCCCCTGGCATCACCTGCATCTGGCAGGTTGCCGGCAGAAGTCGCGTGGGGTTTGAAGATATGTGTTTGCTGGATATCTGGTATGCGCTCAATCGGAATTGGATTCTCGACCTGCGCATTGTGTTTCGAACGGGCTGGGTGGTGGCATTCGGCAGTGGGGCATACTAAACGGCGCGGAATGTTGGCCTCCGGGGAAAAGGATTGAATCAATGCTTGATCATGTAAAAATCACAACGCTGGATAACGGCTGCCGCATCGTCACCTCGACGATGCCAGACGTGGAAAGCCTCGCCGTGGGCTTTTTCTCAACCGTCGGTTCGCGCTACGAAGCGCAACGCCAGTCGGGCCATAGCCACTTCCTCGAGCACATGCTCTTCAAAGGTTCCGCGAAGCGTTCCGCCCGCGCTATTTCCCAGGCGATCGAAAGCCGGGGTGGAAACATGAACGCGTACACGAATTTTGAAAGTACCGTGTACTACGCCGTTGCGCCCTCTACGTCCGCCGCGCTGACGACCGATGTGCTGGGCGACATGTACGTGTCACCGAAACTCACCAAGGCCGATGTCGACAAAGAACGCACCGTCATTCTGGAAGAGGTCAACATGTACCACGACCAGCCCGATGCGCACGTTCTTGACTTGGCTCAGCAAGCCTTGTGGACTCGGCATCCGCTGGGTAGCCAGATTCTGGGAACAGTCGATTCGCTCAATGCCACAACGGCAGAGTCGTTGCGCGAGTATCATGACTACCACTACACTGCATCCTCCACCGTCATCGCCGCCGCAGGCAACATCACGCACGAAAAGTTTGTCGACCTCGCGGCTCGCTATGGCACGCATTTGCCTGCGGGTGCTGTGCGCAAGTGCAAGGCGACAACAGAGGCCACGTCGATGACGCGATTGATCTTCGATCGGCGCGAAACCGAGCAGGTGCAAGCTGTCATCGGATACCGGACATGCGGCCGCTACGATCCGCGCCGCCACACCCTGAACCTGCTCAACGTTGTGTTGGGCGGGAATATGAGTTCGCGGCTTTTTCAGGTCGTGCGCGAAAAGCATGGTCTTGCCTATTCGGTGTCGTCATCCCCGTCGTTTTACAACGATACGGGTGCTTTTCAAATCGTCGCGGGTCTTGATCGCAAGCGCAGCGTGAAGGCGCTCGCGCTCTGTGCCGCCGAAATCCATAAGATCGCCACAACGGCTATTCCCAAGGCCGAGTTTGAACGCGCTCGTGAGTACATGCTCGGCTGTCTTCGACTCGGACTCGAAACGGCGCGGAGCCACATGTCGTGGATCGGAAACGGCACGTTGCGCAACCAGCTCATCACACCGATGCAGGCGATGGAGAACATCAAACGTGTGACGCGCGAGGATGTGCTCGTGATGGCCGCCGAAATTTTTAAACCCGAGAACGCCACCCTCACGCTGGTGATGCCGCGCTCTGATGTGGCCGAACCGGAAGCACACCTTGTTGCGGTTATGCCGTAAGGGTGCTCGGTGCGGTTGTCTCATTTAGCGGGTAGTTCACAACGACGAAAGGAATCACGATGGAAAACTTCGAATACTGCAATGCAACACGAATCGTTTTTGGCAAGGGCACGCAAAGCCGCGTCGGCGAGCTTGTCAAGGCGCATGCGGACAAAGTTCTACTTCACTTCGGTGGGGGCAGCATCAAGCGAAGCGGGCTTTACGATGAAGTCGTTGCCTCGCTGAAAAAGGCGGGCGTGAAGATTGTAGAATTGGGCGATGTCAAACCCAATCCTCGGCTTTCGCTGGTTCGGGAAGGCATTGAGCTTTGCCGTAAAGAGGAGATCAATTTCATCCTCGCCGTCGGTGGTGGCAGTGTCATCGATTCCGCGAAGGCGATTGCGATGGGCGTGCCGTATGCAGGCGATGTCTGGGAACTTTTTACCAAAGGGATTCAGGTCGATAACGCATTGAAGGTCGCCACCGTACTCACCATCCCAGCCGCTGGAAGCGAAGCCAGTCCCAATACGGTCATCACGAACGAAGCGGCTGGCCTCAAGCTCGGATACGGCGCAGAAGTGATACGGCCTGTTTTCAGCATTCTGAACCCTGAGCTTTGTTTGACGTTGCCGGAGAATCAGATCGCCAATGGTGTCAGCGATATGATGAGCCACATCTTCGAACGCTATTTCACGAACACGACGAACACCGATCTGACCGACTCGCTCTGCGAGGCCACGCTTCGCACGATCATGAAGAATGGGTTGTTGCTACGTAAAGATCCTAAGAATTACGACGCCTGGGCCGAAATTGTTTTTAGTGGGTACGTTGCGCACAAGGGACTTCTTGGCATGGGCCGCAGCCAGGACTGGGGATGTCATGGTATCGAGCATGAGTTGTCGGCAATTTACGATGTCGCTCACGGCGCAGGACTTGCCGTTGTAACGCCTGCTTGGATGGAACACGTATACAAAACGAATGTGCCAATGTTCGTACAGTTCGCGGTTAATGTCATGGGTGTCAGCGGCAGTTTCCGCGATCCCGAAGCCATTGTGCAGGAAGGCATCAGCCGTCTCCGCGAGTTCTATGCGAAAATGGGACTGCCCAGCACACTTGCTGGCCTCGGCATCGGCGAGGATCAGCTTGAGCTCATGGCGAAGAAGGCAACGAAAATTGCCTTCGGTGCGGAACGCCCCCTTGGCGCATTCAAGAAACTCTATTGGCAGGATGTCCTCGCAATCTACAAACTCTGCTAGCTTGCGGGCTCAGGACAGCCCGCAAGAAGAGGGTAAAAGCCACGCTTCTTTTTTACTCTCTCCCTGCAAGCAGTCTCTGTTAGCTTTCGGGCTGAGGACAGCCCGCAAGAAGAGTGTAAAACTGGCGGCGATCTTTGCGCGTAG
>JBBQIY010000207.1:0-4467 GCA_038325415.1 Kiritimatiellia bacterium | reverse complement strand
AAAGACCCGTCATTCTTGAAATATCCCGGAAAGTGCGTTTTGAGCACGGCAATTTCTCGGCTATTCGGCGTCACCCCCTGCATTGTTATCCATCACATCTTTAATCATCACTCGCATCCTCTCGTACTAAAATTACAACACCCCTAGTTTACCATACAACACCCCACCCCGCCAACAGCGGATAAAGCCCCCAGCATCTGAGAGGAGAAGACAGATGTCATTGCGGGGGGGTCCAGACCTCAACATTATTTGTGTAGTTATACGTCCAGCCGAAGCGATGTCTCAATCTGTTGCCCACTGAATTTTTCATGATGGGGCTCAGGAGCGAGTCGTCGAGCTTCTCTGCGAGATAGCTCTCGGAGGCGTCGTGGAAAAGCCGCGACAGGCCTTCGTAGGCATCGAGACGCACGCGCCAGGAGTCCTGCTCGGAAACCGTACGCTCGGTATCCCGCAACACTGCATAGTAGTTCGTTGGGTTCGGATTCGCCCGCATGCACTCCCACAGATTCGTGGCGAAAGCATAGACAAGTCCACTGTCGCGCGTCGTGCGGAACCACGAGCGGTCGGCGTTAATAAACGTCAACTCGGCACGCTCCGCTGTATTGGTCAGGTAGAACTCCGCATCGTTTCCGTACCAGTCAGCTTTCGTCGCGACGAAGAAAACCACGGGAACGTTGGTCGGGAAGATCCATTCGTCGGGGAGGTTGCTGATCTTTCGGATGCGCATGGTGTTCGTACCGGGATCGGGCGTCCACCACTGCTGAACGTGGATGTCCGCGAATGAGACGTTGGTGATCGAGCAGTCGCCAATGAACTGGCCGATGCCGACATAGTCGAAACTACTAATCAACTTTGGAAGAATGAGTCCTTGGTTACCGTAGATGTTGCCGATTTCCTCGTCGGTGCAGTTGCTCAACTCCTCGGAGAAGGCCACTGCCATTGCTAGTGTCGTCAAAAGCATGCAAATTGTTTTTTTCATTAAAGTCTCTTTTTTTACTTAGGAACAGGCAATACGAACTCGAGATATCGGTTGTTCAGCGTCCGCCAGCCAATCGGCGGATGCTGATTGAACAGCCACTTCAAATCAGTGTTGATGTTCATCATTTTCGTCTGGTTGTTTTCGCCGGGATTATGGGATCTTCCCACGCCGTCAAGATAGGTTGTATCTACCAATCCAAGCGAATGCCCCACTTCGTGCGCCGAGACCTTGCAAATGGCATCCAGCATCTGAGAGGACGAAATTGGCACTGGAAAGGGTTGTGGAATCTTGCTGCTCTCAGCAAATTTCTTGTACAGTTCAAATGTGCTATCGTAAACCGATCCAAGATAACAGGAGGACAACCCCGTAGCGCTACGTTGCCGGGATAGGACAGGATGGGTCATGCCGTATGCGTAGACCTTGAGTTCCGTACCGCTGGGATCAGCGACAATTCCCTTGTGGATGTCTGGCGTGATGTACAAAAATTTCGTTGTTTCGACATCGTTGGAGAAAAACGGCACAAAGAGGATGTTGACTGAGGACGGATAATACGCTCGGAGTCGCTGAAGCGTCTCCTGCATGAGCGCAGTCGAATCCTTGGCGTAGTCCGCCGAATATACGATGGTTGTCTGTCCAAGGTAGACATTGTCCTTCGGCGTACGAAACAAAGTTTCGGCACTACTCTGCCACCTGACCTGCACGACTTGCGGAACGTAGATTTTCCGCCTCGCCTCAGCGATGACCGCGCTTTTGTCAGGATTCCACAGCCGAACGATCAGCGTAACATACGGTGGAAGAACGGGCTGTCCAGCGGCGACAGCGGGCGCGGCCAGATGGAACGGCAGATTTCCTTGCGTGAATTTCTCTACGTATTCGGACTCGGAGAGACTGCTTTGCGCAATTCCATCCCACGTAAAGGCCAACTGGTTCGGAATGTCGACGGTATTCCCATAACGGTCAACGCCTGACGTCGAGACATCCATGTCCACGTAGGCTACGTGCTGTGTTGTCCCGAGAAGCTCACGCACAATCTCCGCCTCCAGCCAGCCGGGTTCATTTTGATGGGTGCAGCCGGGAAGCGTTACGGAGAAGCCGGCATTGGAACCGGGCAGCGGTGCGAAGTTGGCCGTGCAGGAGTCTAGGGAGAACGCATGCCGAGGGCATCGGTTCACGGATGCAGTCCGGGTGATGGAGAAATTCTCATCGAGTTGAACCGTTGCTGTCACGATGATAGGCTCGTCATTGGGAGGAATGGCCGTCACAGTCAGCGAAGAGGAAAAGCCAGTCGCTGAATCCATCGTGCCGTAATCGACACTCCAGTGGACTGAATCCTCATCGATGTTCACGGTGTTTACGATATCGAAGGGGCCGACAATGTCGTTGGGAGAATGATAGACGTCGCCAGCCGGAATGAGGGAATATCGTTTCCGTAGCATGTCGATCTTCGGCCATTCGCCGTCCCCGCTGTCCAGCGAGTGCATCTGCTTGGACGCTGTCGCATCGGGGAAACGGCTGATGACCGTGGCTTGTCTGATGACTTTCTGCGAAACATCACCATTCGAAGCAAGGATGCAAGTTCCGGCGGTGGCCTGTCCCGATCTCGGCACGAAAGACAGGTGGAGACGGCTTTTCCAGAGTTCACCAGACAGCGGATCGGTTCCGTCGGGCGCGGGTAGAAGTTTTATTTCGGTGTCCGCGTCGAACGGTAGGCGAATCTTGACGGAGGTACTGGTGGTCGGCAGGATGACAATGCTACCGCTTCCTTCCTCGTTTGCCCACGTCAGCAACGCACTGCGCGTGGAATAAACATCCACAAGAACATCGAAGTTGCTATCTGACGCCGCAGGAAGGTAGTACATTTCGTAGGTATCGTCGAAGCCGTCGCCGTCGGCATCGTGAAAGCTACTGACGTACCCCGCCTGCTCCCAAATGTCGGGCAGACCATTGTTATTGGTGTCGGGCTCCACGGGTGTAAAGTCCGCTTGCACAAGTGGATTCATGCCATTGGAAACTTCAAAATAGTCGCTAAACCCATCACCGTCTGTATCCGCTGTGCGAGGATCGGTTTGGTTCTGGAATTCCTCAAGGTCGGCCAAGCCGTCCTCGTCGCGATCGAGGTTGGAGTCGGCCACGAGTTTTTTGCCGTGCGTCCACTTCTCCCAGAGGTCGGGAATGCCGTCACCGTCAGTATCGGTAGGATCGTCTTTCCAGAAAGAGGGTAAGGATGAGGTCGCTTCGCTCAGGGAGCAGGGAGTAGGGAGTCGTTCTGAGACGCTTGTGATGTCTGGTTGGTGGATACAGGTTCTTTCGTATAAGACACATGGGCAAAATAGCCGAGGCTTAACACCATGCAGATGATCCCGATAGCCGACATCTTCCGCAACTTGGCGAAAAATTCTCTTATGATCGGGAGCTTCACGAGAAAGATCACGCTCACAAGCGTCCATACGAGGATAATCCATTCGCCATTCATGACCGTACCGTTTTAAACTATGCTATCTGAGCCTGCACCGCAGGAGGAAGGCTGCTGAGAATGACCTCGTTGAGATCTATTTTCTTACTGGCATTATCGACATCAATACCCGTTAGATTTCCATTGCTGTCATAGTCTAGTGCTACCCCTTCTGATACCTCAGTAGTCGATACACTTGGAGTTGACAAAAAATCGATATACAGGGAATCTGTTTCTTTATAGTACTTAAGTTTCATATTTAAACTCTCTGTCAGGAAATGCACTAATACTTCATTCTCGAAATAGTCAGTGAAAGAATACTGCTTCATTGTTTTGAGTATACCATAATATAAATGAAGCGGAACCAACCAAACGCCATTTTCTTTAACGGCCCTGGCTATCTCTTATTGGTTGAGTGCACGAAGTAGACGCGCGCTTCGCGGTCATCACTTTCGTTAGATCCACCGGTACAGTATAAGTCAATAAATCGGACGCCATTGTCGTACTGCGGAATCATGTCGGTAAGCGCCTCTTCGATCGACGTCTTCACCCATACGAGACCAAAGAGACCGGGTTGCTTCATACTTTCGAAAACTACTCGGCCTTCAGCCCAGTCTGAACCAAACAGTCGCGCAGCGTCGTCTTCGGAATCGGTGTCGTAGTGGAGGATGACGACCTCTGCGCAATCAGTCACCAGTAGAACTGTTATCATCTATAATCCCTTCCCTTTCGGCCAACCTCGCGAGTCGGACTTTTTAAGACTTCTGTAAAAAAGATCTCGTTTAGACAATCAACCAAACGCTATTTCTATAACAGCGTCAGTCTATACCCGTCCGGCTGAAAATGTCAATCTGGGAGATTTAAAAAAATGCGCTTGTACGTACTCACCATAATCTTGAATTGTTTTCAAGATTACATCAGAGCGATTGCGTGTGGCCGAGTGAACACGCTGCCACGCCACTTTTCCAGCCACCAGGGTGCCTCCTGCCTTCACCGTAATCTTGAATTGTTTTCAAGATTACATCAGAGCGGTTGC
>JBBQIY010000206.1:0-4473 GCA_038325415.1 Kiritimatiellia bacterium | reverse complement strand
GCGGCATCCTCGTCTGCACCACAGGCATCGGCATGAGCATCGTCGCCAACCGATTCCCGCATGTCCGCGCAGCCCTCTGCAACACCGTCGATCTCGCAAAAACCGTACGCGTACACAACAACGCAAACGTCCTCGTTCTCGCAGGCGGAACCGTCACCCCTGACGAAGCCGCAAAAATTGCCACCGCCTGGATCGACACCCCATTCTCCAACGAACCACGCCATGCACGCCGCGTGGATGAACTCACCGCCGCTGGCAACCGCGTCGTCGAAATCGCCCACCTGCGCGATGAAGACCCCGAGGTCTACAGCGCCATTCTTGAGCACAAGGAACAGGAAGAGGGAACGATCAACCTGATCGCTTCCGAGAATCTCACCTCCCGTGCCGTCCGCGAGGCCCAGGGCAGCATCATGACAAATAAGTATGCCGAAGGCTATCCGGGCAAGCGCTGGTACAGCGGGTGCAAGTTTGTCGATGAAGTGGAAGTGCTTGCCATCGAACGCGCGAAAACCCTCTTCGGTGCTGAAGCCGCCAACGTGCAGCCGCATTGCGGCTCCTCCGCCAACATGGCCGTGTTCTTCGCGGTCCTGAAACCGGGCGACACCATTCTGTCCATGAGCCTCGATCAAGGCGGACATCTTTCCCACGGCTCGCCCGTCAACTTCTCGGGACGCCTGTTCAACATCGTCCCCTACTGCGTCAATCCCGAAACCGAATTGCTCGACTACGACGCCATCGAAGAGCAGGCCATGCAGACCAAGCCAAAGATGATCGTGGCCGGAGCCAGCGCCTACGCCAGAACCCTCGATTTCGCCCGCTGGCGCAAAATCGCCGATGCCTGTGGTGCGATGCTCCTCGTGGATATGGCGCACATCGCCGGTCTTGTGGCTGGCGGTTCGCACGAGAACCCGGTTCCCTACGCCGAGTTCGTCACCTCCACCACCCATAAGACCCTGCGCGGCCCTCGCAGTGGCCTCATCCTCTGCCGTAAGGAATTCGAAGCCGCCATCAACAAAACCGTATTCCCCGGCCTTCAGGGTGGCCCGCTCATGCACACGACCGCAGCAAAGGCCGTCTGCTTCAAAGAGGCCATGACGGAAGAATTCAAACAGTACGCACACCAAATCGTCAAGAACAGCCGACACCTCGCCTCCGTACTCGCCGCGCACGGCTTCCGCATCGTTTCCGGTGGCACCGACAACCATCTCCTGCTCGTCGATGTCGGCGCAGCCGGACTCACCGGCAAGGTGGCCGCCGCCGCCCTCGACGAAACCGGCATCATCGTCAACAAGAACACGATCCCGTTCGATAAGAACAGCCCATTCGTGACTTCCGGCATCCGCATCGGCACCCCAACGGTGACGACACGTGGCATGAAAGAAGTGGACATGGAGTTCATCGGCGACAAGATCGCAACCGTTCTCCAGAACATCAACGACGTTGCCCTCCACCAAAAACTCCGCGCCGAAATCGTCGAGTTCTCGCGCCGCTTCATGGTTCCCTAAACCGGCTACTCCCCAATCGCCGAGGTACGCGTCACGTTGTCCGAGAGCGGAAGCCACGCCAGCACTTCCTGAATCCGCGCATCCCAGATATCCCAGGAATGGCCTCCAGGACCTTCTCGAAACTCTACAGGCAATCCAGCCTTCTTGACATAAGCCTGAAAAAGCAGATTGTCCTGATAGAGGAAATCCTCCGTGCCGCAGAACTGAAAAAGTTTCGGCCACTTCCCTTTCGGTGTTTCGGCCACCAGTTTGTCAACTGAAGTCAAAACATTGTCGGGAGGGTTGACGACATTCTCGCCAAAAACATCGGGGAAGAAATCACAATTCCGCGCCCAAGCTCCAGCGATGTCGAGAACCCCGGAAAGTGAAGCCCCAGCAGCGTAGCGTTCTGGCAAGTTGATGGCCATTTTGAATGCGCCATACCCACCCATAGAAAGCCCCGCGACAAATCGATCCTCCCTCCTGTTTGAGAAAGGGAAGAACGACTCCATCAAACTTGGAAGCTCTTCGGTCATATAAGTAAAATACTTTCGGCCAGCCTTCATGTCCGTGTAAAACGAACGATGTGCATTGGGCATGACAACCGCTAGATAGTAGGAAGATACATAGCGCTCGATGGACGTTCTGCGCTGCCAGATTGTATGGTCGTCGGAAAGTCCGTGTAACAAGTAGAGGACAGGAATCTTGCGCGCTGGATCTGGACGCTCCGGCAGAATCACCTCAGCACTCGATTGCATTCCGAGAACATCGGAATAAAAATTCGCATGAAATAAGGCCATCTGTTTTTTCCTTCTCTGGTTTAAACCTCGAGCCATCGGAGAATCCGACCCGTGCCACGCGCATAAATGCACTGCACCGTCCTGCGGACTCCGCCACGCTCGGCCGTCGCCGTGATGCGGAACAATCCGCTTTCAACGCAGAGCTTCGGCATAATCGTCTGCAATACCGCGATCTCCTTGACCGAGAGCGCGTCGCCCTCCCCTGCCATTAGCTTGCGTGCCTCGGGAAGTTCTAGCGACTCAAACCACTCGCCGCGATTGCGCGATCGAACAATCCTCGCGTACATTACCTCCGCTACGCCGATATCGGCACCCGTGCTCAACACGAGCGAAATAAACACTTCGCGGTCGACTGTATTCACATTGATCTTGCCTTCACCGAGAACGGTGATGCGGGGCAACGTCGCAACGAGGGCTTCGAGACTGGGCGTCGGTGCGAAGAGAAGTTCTTCTTCAGCAGAAAGCACACGATTCGTTTCGGATGCTCGGGCGGCATTCCACCACGCAGTGAGCATGTTCGCCTGCCCCATCGCCTCCTCGCCACTCACTCCGGACGAATACAAGATCAAATGACCCAGCGTCATGTTGTCAGCCGATTGGAATTGCAAGCGCGCCAGCTCGTCTGAAATGGACACCACGGCGGAGCCAATCTTGCTCTCCCCCGCCCAAGCCTCAAGCAGATGATCAACACCATTCGTATCGGCATCGATAGACCACGCCGTCATCGCGGCCGCCGTCATCGCCTCATCACGGAGTTGCGCGCGTAGCATCGCATCGGCGGCCAACTTCGAGCGAGACGCGACAAACGATCCCGTGAGAAGCGCAAGCCCCGTCACGAGGGCGGCGGTGATCATCATGTAAACAAGGATGGAGCCGGAACGACGTGTATCGGTTTTCATTTGGGGGCCTCCCCATCAGCAAGGGCAAAGTCGGAACAGGCCACGCCCACCTCCAGAATAAAGTCACCAACATCGACACGTACAACGCCCGGGAATCGACGCGGCGTCCAACGATCTTGCCAAACGATAGTCCGGAGCGCTGGCGCAGTCGAATCGTCATCATCTCCAGCATACGAAAGGAATAAATGCGGAAAATGACCAAACGATTCTCGGGTTATCGTTCCATCGCCTAATGTCAGGGTGCGGACAATGCCACGGTCGGGCGAATGCTCCCACGTCACGGTTACAAGCGTTGTCGAGTTGGTCGAATGCGTCATGGACAGCATCCGCGGAAACGACATCGTGGCGTGCTCGCCCGTGAACTGGATTCCATTCAGCGGCATGGCCGAAGCGATATCCTGATTCAAAGCCGAGACGAGCAGGACGCGACGCAACTCGTTTTCGCCTGTTGCCGATGCTGACGCAAAAGTCCTCATGCCTGCCGAAACCACCAGCGCCGTAGCGCCAATGAGTACGGTGCTAACGGCCACCGCGATCAGCAGTTCTACCAGCGTAAATCCCGCACGATTCGTCCATCGTGTTTTCATGGCACTGCGCCCTCTACCGGATCCGCAGGTTGGCTTTTCTTGAGTGGCGGAAACACAACAATGGAATACGAACGCGATTCCCCCGCCGCGACATCGGCGACTGCAGTAACGGTCTGCGTGGCAGGGTCCTCACCCTGCCGCACGCGAACCACGACGCGCATCGACACCTGCAGAACCTGCAAGTCATCGGCGGGCTCTCCCCTCCGAAGCGAAGCGGCAATGGTCTGCAGGGCAGCCTGCGCGGCGGCATGGGCTTGGCACGTTGTCGCCGTCCGTCCAGAAGCTTTCAGTGCCGCAGAGAAAACGCCTAACGCTGGAAGTAGCACGATCACACACAGTGCCAGTGCAATCAGCACCTCCACAAGCGTAAAGCCGTCTTTGTTCATGTCTTCTTCGGCTCCACGTGCACAATGATGTGCGCCCATTCTCCAAAACGCTTCACGATTCTGTCCTCGATGTGCTGGGTAAGCTCATGCGAGGCGGAAACACTCATGTCGCCGTCAACACGGACGTGTACCTGACCGACCATACCAGCGCCGAGACGCCGCGTTCGCAGGTTATGGGGGTCGGTCACGGCAGGATCTTCGGTGACCAACGCAAGAATCTCATCTTCAATTTCTTTCGGAAGCGATTTTTCAAGCAACTCGTTTACGCCCGGCATCACGAGACTATAAGCAACCTTATAAATGAGCAAACTGACAAT
>JBBQIY010000205.1:0-4482 GCA_038325415.1 Kiritimatiellia bacterium | reverse complement strand
CATCAAGCAACGTAATCGCGAAATCCGAAAGCAAGTCGGATCCGACAAACTTGCGTTCGTTGACGAGATCGTCGTTATTTGAGGGCAAACAGAACATTGGAAATAAGGCTCATCACTTCGTTGATAACGGAGTCTTAGTATCGCACATTGTTCGTTCGAATGTCGATGTTAAAATAGAAATTGTAGCGTTCTTCTTTGCATGAAACGGCGGTTTATGGCATAGTGTAAGGTTTCAAATACAGGATTTTCAAAATGGGATGCTCAAGATCATTTCTCTTTTTTATTCTCGGCTGGATCGTATCGGGTAACCTTTTCGGTGGCTTGGTCGGTTTTGCCGTCGGCGTCTGGCTCGACCAGCGCGACTCAGAACGCCTCGCTGGCCGCCGCCAGGAGCAAACCGAACGCACGCGCTCGGTCTTCCTGCTCTGCATGATGTCGTCGTTCGCCAAAATCGCCAAAGTAGACGGTCATATCTCCGAAACTGAAATTCAGCTCATCGAAAACATGCTCGACGAGTGGGGTCTCGGCCCAAGCGATGTCAGCCTCGCCAAGGACATCTTCCGCAAGGCGAAGGACGACAACGTGTTATTCGTCTCCTACGTCGACAAATTCGCCACCGAATGCGCGGCTTACGAACTGCGGCTAATCTTCCTCCAATGCCTCGTCCGTCTCGCCTGCGCCGAAGGTTCAGTCTCCGCCGAACAGATGAAGATGCTACAGCAAGCCGAATCCATCTTCGGTCTGCCGTCCGGCACAATACACATGATGGTCAGCCAATTCACCGGCCAACGCCATACCTGGGGTCGCTACTCGCGAGATTCGCGCAAAGAATACGATACCGGCTCACGGTACACCTCATCAACGGATGCCACGGATGATGACTACACCGCCATTGGCGTCTCGCGCTCCGCCACGGATGCCGAAGTCAAAAAAGCGTACCGCCGCAAAGCCATGGAACTCCACCCCGACAAGATTCAGGCCAAAGGACTTCCCCCTGAATTTATCAAAATCTCCAACGATCAACTTGCCATGGTCAATGTCGCGTATGATCGAATTTGCCGCACACGGGGAATCAAGTGAGAGCGGTAGGAGTCAGGAGTCAGAAGTCAGGAGTCAGAATGAAAAACCCAGCAAAGACATTTGAAGACTTGATCGTATGGCAGAAAGCCCACCAACTTGTGCTTACGGTTTACTGCCTAACCCGGACATTTCCTACATCGGAAACCTACGGGTTGTCATCCCAATTTCGCCGCGCCGCCGTATCAATCGCCGCGAACATCGCGGAAGGATTCAAAAAACGTGGTAACGCAGACAAACTCCGTTTCCTAAATATTGCCCAAGGCTCTCTTGAAGAATCGCGCTACTTCCTGATTCTGACCCGAGATCTCAACTATGGCGATATTTCCAAGATCGCGCCTCTTCTAGTGGAAGTCAGCAAGCTGTTAGAGGCCTACTCACAGGCCATTCTGAATTCTGACTCCTGAATGCTGAATACTCAGTCCTAAACCCCTTCTCATAATAATGAATATGAAGTCAGTAGAAATCCTCGCCCCCGCTGGCGACATGACCAGCCTCCAAGCCGCTCTTGATGCCGGTGCCGATGCCGTCTACCTCGGTCTCGGTGCCTTTAATATGCGCCAGATGGTCACGCGCAATTTTACCATTGAATCCCTCGCCGACGCCTCCGCGCGATGCCGTGCAAAGGGCGTCAAACTCTACGTCACGCTCAACTCTCTGATCTACGAAGGCGAACTCGAAGCCATGCGGGATCAGCTCCGGATTATCAAGCCTTATGCCGATGCCGTGATCGTTGCCGACTGGGCTGTGATCGACGCCTGTCGAGAACTCGAAATCCCTTTCCACGTATCCACGCAGATGTCGTGCTCCAATTCCGCCACAGCCAAGTTCCTTGCATCCCAAGGCGCAACCCGAATCGTGCTAGCGCGCGAATGCACACTTGAGGAAGTGAAGCAGATCGCCGCCATTGCTCCCGTTGAAATCGAAACCTTCGTTCATGGGGCAATCTGTGTGGCAGTGTCTGGACGCTGCCTTCTGTCACACGATGCGTACGGCTGCTCAGCCTCTCGGGGCGAATGCCATCAGCCCTGCCGCCGCCGCTATCTCATCAAGGAAATCTCCGAGGGCGACGGCTGTACGGCCGAATTCGAAGTGGAGCCGCACACGGTGCTGTCGGCGCGCGACCTCTGTTCGCTACCGTTTGTCGACAAGCTCATGGACACCGGCATCGTCTCATTCAAAATCGAGGGTCGTGCCCGCAATCCCGAATACGTCAAGGCCGTTGTCACCGCCTACAAAGAAGCCGTCGCCGCCGTCAACGCCAATGCTTTCACGCCGGAGCTCATTGAAGAACTCGTGGCACGGTGCGCCAAAGTCTATCACCGGCAGTTCGGCGTGGGACTCTTCCACGGCCGACCGGGCACAGACCAGATAACGGGAGACAACTTAGACGAAAACCAAGCGACGAACAAGAAGCGTCATGTCGGTATCGTCATGCACTACTACCCCAAAGCGCAAATGGCGCAGATCAGGATTCAGGACAATCCGATTAAACCCGGCGACGCCATCTCGATCCACGGCCCCAGCACGGGCGTCTTGGATCTCGTCGTGGAATCCCTCCGCCGCGACGAAGAAGTCGTCACGCTTGCCGAACGGGGTAAGTGGGTCACCTTCCCCTGCCCCACCCCTGTTCGCCCCAACGACAAAGTGTTTATTGTTGAGCCAGTACTCTCTTGAAAGCTTGCAGGCTGAGACAGCCCGCAAGAAGAGGGTAAAACTGGCGAAACCTTGTGCAAAGTTTTTTTCTCCCTCCCAATAAGAGCGCAAAAGGTAAACACTTCCCTTGCGCGAAGCGTACTCTCTCCCTGCAAGCAGCCCACAGGCTGGCTGAACACCGCTATGTTGCGAATATGTGTACGACCTCGCACAATGCACGAAGCGTGGGAATCAGTCAGACTGACACGTCGGACAGATCAGACGAGTCGGACGAATTGAAATGCCGAGGAAATCGAGGCCGAAACCCTCCTGCCTAACAGATGCGCCATTCGCCTGAAGCACCTCGGCGGAAAACCGAGCGACATCAAAAGGAATTCCACCGCTAAGTTGACCCTGCTTATAAAACATTGCGATCGCTTGTGTCGCATTCAAGCCCAGAGAAACTATCCGCAAAGCTGTCAGCAAAGCTTGATGCTCACAACGAATTATGCTATCTTCAGCGGTCTTGTTACCTGTGCTTTTGTCCACCAGACTGGTGATGCAGAGATGACCCACGAAACCAAGCACGGCAGAGTTCCACACAGGTTTTTGAAATCATCGAGATACCGGATCCACAAGGGTCACGGACTCCACTAGGCCTAAAACGCCCAAGGAATTGAATATTATGTCAGATAATTGCGAAAGTGGTTGCAGCAGCGATTGCAGTACTTGTGGTCAAGACGATGAGACGCGCAAGCTGAAAAACAGCTTGTCCAGAATCCAGAATAAGATTCTCGTCCTTTCCGGCAAAGGTGGCGTGGGGAAGAGTACAGTCGCCGTTAATTTGGCGCTGGCCCTCTCTTTGACCGGGAAAAAAGTAGGGTTGCTGGATGTCGATTTCCACGGGCCAAGCATCCCGAAGATGATGGGCATTGAAGATGCACGCCCCGAATCGACCGGCCACAGCTTGCTTCCTGTTGAAGTGGGCAACATTAAAGTCATGTCAGCAGGCCTACTCGTCGATAGCCGCGATGACGCGATCATCTGGCGCGGGCCGATGAAGGCGGGGGTGATTCAGCAATTCCTTGCCGACGTGGAATGGGGCGATCTCGACTATCTGATTATCGATGCCCCTCCGGGAACTGGCGACGAGCCGCTTTCCGTCTGTCAGCTTATTCCCAACGCCACGGGTGCCATTGTCGTCACCACGCCACAGGCCGTCGCTGCAAGCGATGTCAGCCGATCAATCAGTTTCTGCGAGAAACTCAATTTAAAAGTCCTCGGCATTGTTGAGAACATGAGCGGTTTCGCCTGCCCGAAGTGCGGCGAAGTCACCGATATCTTCTCTTCCGGAGCCGGTGCAATGCTGGCTGAAAAATATAAAATCAAGCTCTTGGGGAAAATTCCTATTGATCCCGTCGTTTGCCGCGGTGGCGATGATGGCAAGCCCTTTGTGCACCATTATGCCGAGACGGCATCGGCGAAAGCCTTCGAATCCGTCGTGGCGCAGATCCTCACGCTCACACAGGCACCTGCTTTCATCGGAATCAGGCGCATCGCGGTAGCGACCCAAGACAACACGATTTCTCAGCACCTTGGGCAGGCCTCTACCTTTGTGGTGTTCGACACCGTCGACGGGCAGATCGTCACCTCCCGAGTCGAGCAGATTACAGACGGCGCTCATGCCGATCTAGCCGGGTTTTTGGCAGATCGCCATGTCAACGTCCTAATCTGCGGTGAAATCGACACTGCCACACAGGCGGCGCTTGC
>JBBQIY010000204.1:0-4489 GCA_038325415.1 Kiritimatiellia bacterium | reverse complement strand
AGCATGGGCATCACGACGACCCAAGGGACGTTCGATTCCGGCTGGATGAAAGGCCTCGCCAAAGCCAGCGCAGCCAAAGCAGGAATGAGGCATCGACAGGCTAGGAGCAAGACCTCCTCGAGCAACACGCGGCGACGGCGCTTGCGCATCGAGTCGAGCAAAAAGATCATCGCCCCCCAAGAAATCTTATTGATGTTCTTGCGGTTGAGGATTTGAATGATGACGGGAATGGCTACCGCCAGCACCCCGAGCAACATGATGACATTGATAAATTGCATGTTTCGTAATCCTGCAGCCTAGCCGAGGCCCGCCCTGCGGTGCGAAAGATAATCGGTTAGGGCTTTGTCGAAAGGCTCTTTCGTATTCAAAGGCACATAGTCCGCCTGCATCTGGCCACAGCCCCCTTTGAGCGCGTTGATGAATTCATTCACCCGTTCTAAATAGCTGGCTCGAAGTGCCTTCGGATCGAGCTGTAGCTCCACCGGGGACTCGAGATCCTTAAAATGGACGAAGTTGTTGAAAGGGAAATGAATCTCCTCCTCTGCCATCACATGCAACACCACCACTTCATGACGACGGTACTTGAAATGATGAAGTGCCTTGATCAGAGGTGCAATCTCATCGAAGAGGTCGCTGATGATAATCACGACGCCTCGATGGGGGATGCGCTCCGCCACTTCATTGAAAATCGATGCAAGCTGCGTTTCGCCGCCGGGTTCCGAATGGTCAATGTATTCAAGAATATTGCGAATCTGAGATGCCCGGGCCTTCGGCGGAAGGAACTCTCGTATCTTGCTATCGAACGTGATGAGCCCCACGCCGTCCTGTTGCCCGACCAAGAGATAGGTCAGCGCTGCGGCAAGATATTTTGCGTATTCTAACTTCGAGAGCTTGCGCCCATCAAACTCGGCCGCCATGTCGCCGCGGTAGGCCATAGAACCGGAGCAGTCCAGCAGAATCGTCGCACGCAGGTTCGTCTCCTCCACGTACTGCTTGATATAATAGCGATCCTTGCGCCCTAGCACGCGCCAATCGATGTTGCGGATGTCGTCACCCGGAACATACTGTCGATGCTCAGCAAACTCAACGGAGAAGCCCTTCTTCGGACTGCGGTGGCGACCCGCGATAAAGCCATCCACCATTCCGCGTGCGAGGAATTCGCACCGCGCAATGGTCGCCGTGGTCTTCCCCGGAAGCCATTGCATGTAGCTGGGTCCGCCATTGAAATTTGCCATCTTCGAGTACTCTCCGCCTGAATGAAAACAGATCCGTGAATCGAACTGCGACTAGATCTCCAGCTCTTCTCTTGGCTTGAGAGCCTTAAGCAGCATCTTGACGACGTCGTCGCTCTTCACACCAGAGGCCTCAGCCGCAAATGTGGTAATCACACGGTGACGGAGCACCGGGAGTGCTACAGCCGTGACGTCGGCAGTCGTGGCATGGTGGCGTCCATAAAGGATCGCACGAGCCTTCGCCGCTTGTATCAGACAAATGCCGGCACGGGGTCCTGCACCCCACCCGACCATCTCGTTCACGAATTCAGGTGCTTCGGGCTGATTGGGGCGCGTCGCTCGGGCAAGATTTCTTGCATAATCGATGACGTGCGGAGCCACGGGAACGCGACGGAGCAGTTCCTGGATCTTGATGACGCCCTCGCCATCGAGAATCTTGCTCAACTTCGGCTTTTTGGAACCGGTCACGCTGGCGATGATCTGGCTTTCCTCCGCCGCCGATGGGTAATCAACTATGATGTTGAACATAAAGCGGTCCATCTGGGCCTCCGGGAGCGGATACGTGCCTTCTTGCTCAATCGGGTTCTGCGTTGCCAAAACAAAGAAGGGTTCCGACAAATGGTAGGTCGTGGAGCCGACCGTGATGTGGTGCTCCTGCATGGCCTCAAGGAGCGCTGCCTGCGTCTTCGGGGGTGTGCGGTTGATTTCATCAGCCAGCAACATGTTTGTAAAGAGCGGGCCCTTGACGAATCGGAACTGCCGCTGCCCCGTCACTTTATCCTCTTCGAGCACGTCGGTTCCTGTGATGTCGGAGGGCATCAAGTCCGGCGTGAACTGAACGCGCTTGAACCCGAGGTCGAGGACATGCGAAAGGGTGCTGATCAGCAGCGTCTTGGCAAGACCCGGCACACCCATGAGCAACGCATGACCTCGGCTAAAAATAGCAATGAGAACTTCCTCGACAACCGCCGTTTGTCCGATGACCACTTGGCCAAGCTCTTCTTTGATCTGCTTGTATTTAACATTGAGATCCGCAATCAACGCGACATCGTCCTCGGTTATCTTTTCGACGGGCAGATCCTTGTCGATCTTAAGCGCGGGTGGCGTCCAGTCCGAGGATGTCTTTCCGGATTTTCCATCCAGCTTAGGTTCCGTCACATAGGAATCAGCCTTTTTAACCGGAGCAGACGAACTTGCCGTAGCACCAGAGTCACGCTTTGCGGTCGCTTCTTTTCCGGGAAGTTTCAGCTCAGGCTTCGGCTCCGAGTTTGACGGGAGCTTCAAAAACGGCTTTTCTGAAGGAGCAGACGGGGAAGGAGCCACCGATTTTTCATATTGAGCAAGCTTGTCTGAATCCGATTTCGCAAGCGGAACCTGCACCGCCGATACAGGCGATTCCGGAACGGAAATGAAATTGATCTCTACATTTCCGATTTTTAACTTGTCGCCGTTCTGAATCATCGAATCTTTGACTTGAACCTCATTGACATAAGTACCATTCGAACTGTCATTGTCGTGAACCCACCATACACCGCGTTCGAAACGAATTGATCCGTGATTGCCCGAAACGCTGGGTTCAACGATGGGCAGATCGCAGGACTGATTTCTTCCAATGGTCAGGCCACCTTCGGGTATTATAACTTCTTGTGCGGTGCCGTTTTCGGCGCGAACTACTAGTTTTGTCATATAAAATCTCGCTTGATTCCAGTAAAAATATCCTTAAACTCTAGCATATCACATGCCAACTTGGAAGCGGGAATCCTAAACCGATGCACCCTAACACAAAAAGGCAAAGATCGATGCCTGTAGACGTTGCATTTTAGCATTCAAGACGTGTGAAGCCGAGTTCCTTTGAGAATCTTTCGAAAAAACAACCTGAGGAACACGCAAAAGAACCACACGACCCATCACGAACTCATCGCAGTAGCAAGGTAGTGGTGGCTAAACCTGCATACGAAAGTAGTCACCTACTCGAACAAATGAACACAATCGCTTGAAGCGCAACCGATGATCGCGGACAAATAACGCGAAGAGGACGGTTTCATCAGAAGCCGCCGAATATGATCGACGTGAACGTGCTGAGTGTATTCGCCTCGCGCGCGTCGTCAAGCAGTTCACGTACATCCGTCACCGTACCGCTGACTTCATCGTACAACTTCGAATCCTTCGACATCAACTTGCCGAGCGTCCCCTCTCCGTTTGCCAGACGATCTGTCACAACGCGCAGATTCGCCACCGTGGCGTTGAGATTGGTGTAGACTTCGTTATCGGATGAGAGTAGCTTCCCAAGCGTCCCCTCGCCCGCCTCAAGACGCGCGGTCATGGATCGAATATTGGCGACGGTGGAATTGAGGTTGGTGTACAGCGTGTCGTCAGAGGAGAGCAGCTTCCCGAGCGTCCCCTCGCCCGCCTCAAGACGTGCGGTCATGGATCGAATATTGGCGACGGTGGAATTGAGGTTTGTGTACAGCGTGTCATCAGAAGAGAGCAACTTCCCGAGCATCCCTTCGCCCGCCTCAAGCCGATCCGTCATGGAACGAATATTCGCGACCGTCGCATTAAGATTCGTATAGACTTCATCATTGGATGACAAGAGCTTGCCAATCGTCCCCTCGCCGCGAGTCAGGCGTCCCGAAATTTCGGCAAGATTGTCTGAAACTTTCTGAAGGTTCGAAAGCGCATCCGTCTCAAGAAACGCACGTATTTTCTTCACGGCTTGGGACGCGTCTTCCATGATATCGCCAGGCTTCTGGCCGATCAGATCCTGATCACTCGGCACTTCCGGCAACGTCGCCGTTCCCTCGTTAATGACGAGCTGACGTCCACCCAGAATCGACGTGGCAACCACGGTGATGGTGTAGTCTTGGTAAAAAATGACAGGAGCCGTAAGTTCAGCCGCGACATGTACGCCGTCGTTAGCGTAGTATACATCGCTTACCGTGCCCACCGTGGTTCCCTTGGCGATGACGGGATCGTTCCTGCGCAACCCCATGGCGTCAGGTATAACAACCATGATTTTGAAACTTCCGTCTTTGAAGAGAGAAGCCCCAGAAACCATGATCGTAAAAATAGCGAGTGCACTGAAAAGCAAGGTTATGAATACACCCACGACAATCTCAACCTTGGTCTCGCGGCTACTGCATGAAGTGTTCGTATTGTTGCTGCTCATATAACTTTCCCCTTCTCCCATGATCCACGACGCGTGATGTACTGCGCATCTAAAAATGCTTTGATGACTGGTAATTCCGAGCGGATGA
>JBBQIY010000203.1:0-4501 GCA_038325415.1 Kiritimatiellia bacterium | reverse complement strand
TAGACGGCCGCTTCCTGACCCGGGTTCTCGCCAGAGCGGAGCCCCTTGTTTTCGCCATCGATCACCCACGAAACTTTTTGGTATCGAAGGGTCTGACGATTGATGCCGTCGATGAAAGATATTTCCCTTTCGGGCGTAAAGTGATCGTCCATGATCGTCTTATAAGCTGCTTTGTAGTCCATAATGCGGAGATGGGTTGTGTTTGTTGTAGACGCGGCGTCCTCGCCGCGTGGGAAAGCGGCGAGGACGCCGCTTCCACTTTTTAGCGAATCGCCCTAATTAGAACTGCACCATTTTTATTAGCGTGCGCGGTCAGCGATGAGCTTGGCTTTGTAAGCCACGGGATCAAACTTCTCGATGCGAGCGACGCCATCCTCAACAGCGGTTTTCGCAACGGCGAGAGAGACCTCCACGAAGATTTCTTTATCGAACGGTTTCGGGATGATGTACTTGGGGCCGAACTCCAGCGACTCCCCTGGGTACAGTGCCTTCGTCTCCGCTCCAGCAGGTCGTCGAGCCGCTTGAGCAAGCGCCTCCGCCGCCGCAACCTTCATGCGCGCCGTAATTTTTCGGGCTCTGACATCCAGTGCACCTCTGAAGAGGAACGGGAAGCAGAGTACGTTGTTGATCTGGTTGGGATAGTCGGAGCGCCCTGTCGCCATCACAAAAGGCTTGTCTCCCATAATCTCGGCAACGGCCTCATAGCGGATTTCAGGATCGGGATTTGCGAGTGCGAAAATTGCGGGATGCGATGCCATAGCGGCAACCCATTCCGGTTTCACACAATCGCCCTTGGAAACGCCAATGAAGACATCGGCTCCAACCATCGCCTGATCCAGTGTGCGGAACGGCGTCTCGATGGCGACCTGCTCGTGGCGAGCCTTGTTGATGGGGCGTCCCTTGTAAATCACGCCCTTGCTGTCGCACATGATGACGTTGCGGACACCGCCTGTCATGAGCATTTCGCGGATTCGTGTGCCGGCTGCACCTGCGCCATTGATCACGACCTTCAGATCGCACATCTCGCTCCCACGAATGCGTGAAAAATTCGTTGTTCCCGCGAGCACAATGATGGCCGTGCCCCACTGATCGTCGTGGAAAACGGGGATGTCCAGCATCTCCGCCAAGCGGTCTTCAACTTCGAAGCATGCCGGAGAAGCGATATCTTCCAGATTAATCCCGCCATACATCGGTGCGATGGCCATGACGGCGTCGATGATGCGTTGCGGATCCGTGGGCCCCGTCGACAAGCCGCCCTCGCGGCAGTGGTCGAGAACCACAGGCCACGAATTCACATTAGCAAACGACTTAAACAGAACCGCCTTGCCTTCCATGACCGGGATCGAGGCTGTCGGACCTAGGTCGCCGAGACCGAGGATCGCCGTGCCGTCCGAGACGACCGCCACAAGGCCGCCTTTCGCCGTGTAGTCGAACGCCTTTTCCGGATCGGCGGCAATTTGCTTAACGGCCACGGCCACACCCGGCGTATAGGCGAGGCAGAGATCGTTGACTGTCTTCAGCGCCTTCGGCAGGCCGAGCGCCACCTTGCCACCAAGATGGTAATTCAAAACCGCAATTTCTTTGTCTGTCATGTCATCTCCAAAATACCTGTTGTAGAAATGTCCACCCGATTTCTAGAGAAGCCGAATAGACGACCTTTACTTTTACCGAAACTACTCGCTCAAGTCAAGTGCGGAGTTGACTCTTCCATACCCTTGTGCTAGCATCTGCGCACTTCTAATCAGACAGGAAGAGTTCTTTTAACCTGGAGACGATGGGAAATGACTGCGAAAAAAGTAGCCTCTAAAGCCAAGATGCATCTTGCATCAAAGGCCGTGAAAAGTTCAGCGAAGCCGGAAACTTGCTCGGACAAGAAGGCAATACCCTCGAAAAAGGGAATGCTTTCGAAGTCTAGTAAGCCTCTTGTTTCTAGATCTAAGAAGATCGCTCCTGTTTTAAAGAAAGCGGTAGTGGCAACGAAAGCCTCTCCAAAATCTACTGCCATCAAGCAGAACTCCTCCTCTTTAAAAACTCCAAAAGACCCTAAACACAGCAACCGAACCGTCAAGCCTGCGAAAACCGCAGTAAAAAAAGCGGTTCCTAAAGCTGTGGCATCGAAAACACCTTTCCTTAAAACGGCTGTAAAACCGGTGGTAAAGGCTGCTGCCAAGGGGCCCGTGAAAGCATCGAAAAAAGTGATAAAAACTGACGAAAAGACGACGACCACGAAACCAACTTCCATTGCGCCGAACCAAAGCACGGCTAAGACGAAAGCTAAGACAAAGACTCCGGCGCCCGAAATCAAGAAACCCTCTGTTGCTGTCCCCGAAGTGATTGCGCCTCCTCCAAAACCCAAAGCGACGAAAGCCTCTGCCCAGAAGAGCCGTAAAAAGGACGCCAAACACTTCACTCCCGAAGAATTGAATGTCTTCTACGTCACCATGCTTGATCTACGCGAACGCCTTTCCGCACAGGTCACAGAATTACGCGAACAATCCCTTCTTCGCCATGACGAAGTCAATCAGGATGAAGACGGCACGGATGCGTTTGAACGGGTCACCAGCCTCGATCGTGCGAGCAACGATCAAGCGCAGATCAACCAGATCAACAATGCAATTCTCACCATCACAGAAGGCACCTACGGACTCTGTAGCGATTGCGGAGAGAAAATTGAACGCCCCCGCCTCAAGGCTTTACCTTTTGCAAAGACGTGCATCAAATGCCAGTCTGAGCTAGAGGGCGATACCAACCGCAGAAAGCCATCCACGGATCTTTTGGACTGACCTGCTGGAACTGTGCACCGACATGCTGCTAGCCCTAACCGTAACCGTAACCCTTGTAGACCAGCTTTCGAAATGGCTGGTCTGCCGACACTTTGGTGCCCATGATCATCTCACGGTGATCCCCGGCTTTTTCGACCTGCGCAGAGTGTTCAACACCGGTGCCGCTTGGGGAATGCTCTCCGGACAAAGAGCCCTGCTCATCGCCGTCTCCGCTGGGATGCTGGGCCTCCTCTGGTATAACCGCGCTGAGTTCACCAAGTCCGGTCGCCTTGCACGGATCGGAATCGGTCTCCTGACGGGCGGCATCATTGGAAATTTAATTGACCGATTGAAGTCTGGAGCGGTTATCGATTTTCTGGACTTCCATTGGTCCACCGTCTACACGTTCCCGACGTTCAATATCGCTGACACGGCGATTTTCCTCGGCATTGTAGCCTACTTCATCCAGACCTTCATTTCTGAGAGACGGAACTGAACGACATGCTTTCGAGCAAAACAACCTTGTGGCTCTTCATTCTCCTCATCCTGGTATCCGCCGCTGCGTGGTTCGAGAAGCAGCATCTCCCTTCTGGCGGCTTCGGCGCGATGCCATCTTCCGTTGTTTCCATTGAAACCGCACGCATCAATCGAATCGAAATCGAAACCACCAACACCACAATCAAGTGCGCTCGAACCCAGAACCAATGGGAGATTGAAGCTCCGATTCAGTGCAGGGCCGATTCAAGCCGAATCGACTTCGTGCTCGAGATGATCGAACGGACACCCCCACGAGATCGTGTTTCCCCACGGCAGAGGAAAAATCGAAGATTGGGCCTGAACGACTATGGTCTCGTTGTCCCCAAAGCGGTCGTTTCGCTCGAGGGGCTTGATGGCACGTCAACTCTACGCATCGGCGCAGACACGCCATCCGGCGATGGCGTATTTGTTATGGCCTCCAGCTCGTACGATATCTATATTGTTGACAAAGGGCTTCTGGACCTGCTCCCAAAATCCGCCGAAGACTTCCGAGACCGAGCCCTCGTCCCAGTCTCCCAAGAAATTATTGGCATCGAAATACGCCAACCTGGTAAGGGCATCGTTAATCTTGTAAAAACAGCTTCGGGCTGGAACATGACAAGCCCCTTCGCCATCAGCGCCTCCCTGCCAGCGGTCAACGCACTCCTAGGATCCCTTGCAAACGCAACCATCGAAAAATTCGTCTGGACTTCATCAAGTGGCGAAAGAGGCGCCGACTTGCTCGAGAATGCCAGCACCTCGCTGGGGCTTTCCGCAGATGAATCGAAGCTCTCCACGACGATCAGATTTGCAAACGGATCCACTGCCAATTTCAGCTTCGGAAACCTCGACCCCGATTCTTCGGATTCCATTTACGTCGTATCCTCGCTAGACAACAGCATCTTCACCGTCGGCAAAGCGATTATCGATGCGTTGCTCATGGATGCCGATTTCCTCCGTGAACGCCGTATCTTCCCCCTTCTCGCCTCCGAAGTGATCGCGATTTCCTGCAACAGCGCGGACACCTCATTCGCCATGCGCCTCAATACCCCCTCGGCATGGACAATCTTGCGTCCGTCCGTGCAGCCCGCGGATCAAAAGGCCACCACGCACTTCATTGAAGAACTCCTTCGCATCGAAGATCAAAACATCACCACCCTGTCGGATGAGGAAGGGCGAACCCTTGAAAAGGGTGGCATAGACACCGTTAAAATCGAAATAAT
>JBBQIY010000202.1:0-4510 GCA_038325415.1 Kiritimatiellia bacterium | reverse complement strand
GATCGCCGCCAGAGGCTCCTGCTGAGGAAAATAGATTTTAAAAGTCGTGCCTTTACCCGGCGCGCTCTGAACATGAATAAAGCCGTTGTTCTGCTTGACAACGCCGTAAACCGTCGCCAGCCCCAGTCCAGTACCCTTGCCCACCTCCTTGGTGGTGAAGAACGGCTCAAACAGATGGCTGAGGATTTCGCGATCCATGCCGCAACCGGTATCACTGACCGCCAGCGAAATGTATTCTCCTGGCGTAAAATCGGTATGATCCGCGCACCAGGCCTTGTCAAAGGCAGTGGCTTCCGTCACGATGGTGATCGTACCTACGCCCTCGATAGCATCCTGGGCGTTGACACAAAGGTTGGTCAGGAGCTGGTCGATCTGAGACAGGTCCACTTTGACCGGGAGCAAGTTTCTGCCGGGATTCCAGAGGAGATTAATGTCCTCGCCGATGAGCCGTCGTAGCATTTTGAGCATCCCTTCGACGGTTTCGTTGAGATCGATGATCTGGGGCGCGATGGGTTGCTTACGCGCAAAAGTCAACAATTGCCGGGTCAAATTCGCCGAGCGCTGAGCGGCCTTGCGGACTTCCTGCAGGTCGGCAAAGATCGGCGATGCCGGATCCACCTGCGCCAGAGCCATCTCGGTATGCCCCAGGATGGCTTGCAGCATGTTATTGAAGTCGTGGGCCACACCACCGGCCAGACGGCCCACGGTTTCCATCTTCTGCGCCTGCTCAAACTGAGCCGTCAACGCCAAGTGCTCGGTGATGTCGCGTTTGACAGCAACGTAGTTGACGATCCGTCGGGCCTCATCCAGGACGGGCGTGATCGTTGCCTCCTCAGTATAGAATGTGCCATCCTTGCGTTTGTTGACGATCTGTCCCATCCACGTTTCGCCACCGGAAATTTTCTTCCAAAGTTCCTGATAAAAAACTTCGTCCTGTTGTCCACTCTTGAGAATGCGTGGATTTTGTCCCAGGGCTTCGCTGACCGTATAGCCGGAAATTTTTTCGAAGGCCGGATTTACGTATTGAATTGTTCCTTCGGGATCGGTGATCACAATCGTTTCCGGGGACTGCTCGATGGCGGTGGAAAGGCGCGTTAGACCAACTGTCTTTTCACGAACCAAATTTTCCAAGGAGTCTCTTTCCACCCGCAGCGCATCCTCCGCCGCTTTGATCCGGAAGACAACCTTGAGCTGGGAAACGAGCTCCTGCTCGTCGATGGGCTTGGACAAGAAGGCGTCGGCACCGATCTCCAGTCCCTTAATCCGGCTTGGCCCATCCGTCCTGACTGCCGTAACCATGACGACGGGAATCGGACGTGTCGTCTCGTCCGCCTTCAACCGCCGACAGGTCTCAAATCCATCCATTCCCGGCATTTGAATGTCCAGCAGAATGGCGTCCGGCCTCTCCTCGACGGCTTTGGCAATTCCTTCTAAGCCGGACAGGGCTGTGATCACGGCGCACTCGGGCATCAGATTTCGCAGCAGGGCCACGAGACTGATCAGGTTGTCTTGCTTGTCGTCAATCGCCAATATCTTAGGCATGGGATTCCCCTTTCATGCTAGCAGCAGGTTCTGTGCTGTCTGTCGCAGGTTTCGGAACACGGGTTTCCCGCCTCGCATTTACAGATTCACTCTCGTTACCGAGCATGACCTTAATTTTCCTCAGCAGGGATTCCCGTTCGACATCTCCCTTCTGGACGAGTTGCTGGACGTGATTGGCGCTGAGCCGCTTGAGGTCATCGGGGGTCAGGTCCTTGGCCGTGAGGATCAGCACCGGTATTCCGGTTGTCGCCGGCGTTCCTCTCAATTTTTCCAGCACGGCAAACCCGTCGATGCCCGGCATCATCAGGTCGAGAATAATTCCGTCCGGTAGGGTATGAGAGACATAATCGATCGCCGCTTGTCCACCTCGAGCGACATGGACGGCATGGCCAGCAGATTTAAGGACGGCTTTGATTTGAATAATTGCCTCCTCGTTGTCTTCCACCAGGAGGATACGGGAAGGAGCGGATGCAATTCCAGCCTGGGGATTTTGTGAAGCGACCTCCTTCTCAACACAAGGGAGAATCTTGTGCTCTGGCGGCACACTCGTGGGCAGTTGGGTGGTGTGCGTATAATGGACGAGTGGGCGATTCTGCCAGGCGATGGGCAAGGTCAGGGTAAAGGTGGATCCCTTGCCCAGCATGCTCAGCACCGAGATCTCGCCGCCGAGCATCTGAGCCGTTTTGCGGGCGATGGCCAGGCCGAGACCCGTGCCTTCGTGCCGCCGGGTCGAGGTCCCGTCAGCTTGGCGAAATTCGTCAAAGATATGAGGAAGGTCGCTTTCCGCAATGCCGATACCCGTATCATCGACTTGGACAATCATATTTTCTGGATCGCTTCGGACCGAAACACTCACGCGCCCGGCATCGGTAAATTTGACTGCATTGCCGAGCAAATTCTGCAAAATCTGCGAAACGCGAAGTTCATCGCTTTCAAGATGCGGAAGGTCATCAGGGATATCCGCACGAAGTTCAAGCTGTTTTTCCTTGGCCAACGGCATGATGCTTTCGAGAATATTCTCGAGAATTTGAGCGAACGAAAAAGCCTTCGGATGCACATCCATCCGGCCGGCCTCAATCTTGGCAAGATCGAGAATCTCGTTGATCATCCGAAGAAGGTTTTTCCCGTTGCGCTCGATGACTTCGAGATAGCTTACCTCTTCCTCGCTCAGTTTCGACTTCGCTTGCATTATGAGCACCCGAGAGAGTGCCATGACCGAGTTCAGGGGGGTGCGCAATTCGTGGCTCATATTGGACAGGAATTGACTTTTCAGGCGACTGGCTTCTTCAACCGCCCGTTGCTGCCGCCCCAACTCCACATTCTGCTCATGCAACTCTTCTGTCTGTTCCCGCAACTCCTCCGCCTGTTCCTGCAACTCCTCGGTCTGTGCCTCCAACTCTTCATGCTGCGCCTGAAGTTCTTCATTCTGCCGCTCGATGCGTTCCGAAAAGGCGCGAATTCTCTCAGAAGCCAGAACGCCGTTCAGCCGGGCGGTTATCAGATTCCAGACATCGTTCACAAGCCGGATGGCGGGTATGGAATAACTGCGAACCGTTGCGAGAGAAATCACGGCAACAATCCCGCTTTCGCCAGCGACGGGAATAGTCAGAATCTCACGCGGCTGAAACTCGCCGCCGGTTGTCGCAAAAGTAAACCGCGCATTCGCCGGAATGTCCGCCAGATGCAGGATCTCTCCCGTCGCCAGAGCCGAACCGAATTCGCCTTCGGGGGCCGTCGCAGAGAATGAGGCTCGCCCTGCTGGGGGCAGCCCGATCGATTCAAAATGATCGAAGGCGGTTTTTTGTTCGTTGAGCAGGTACACGGCTCCGAGCTGCGATCCCGTCCGCGTCATCAGTCGCTTGAGCAATTCCCGGCAGAAAGCGTGAAGCTCTTCTTCTCGAAGCAAGCCTTCGGCAATCTGGGCGCTTGCTTTCCGGCTCTGCAGCTCTGCCTGTATCGTTTCTGCCAGCGCATTAAACTCGGCGGAAAGAACTCCGAATTCATTGGCCGAGACATAAAGACTACGGGCATTCAAGTCGCCCGTGCGGAACCGCTCCTCCACATCGACTAGATCCTCCAGCGGTCTCCGGATATTTCGTAACAGAAGCCAGGAAAAAATGAACGCCAGAAGCACAATCCCGCTGCTGACGAGGGCCAAATGATGAGCAAGTGTTTGGTTCAGTTTTTCGGCATTCTGGTAGAGTTGTGTAGCCTTTGCCTGCACGAAATCGCTGATTTTATCCCGTTGTTTCCACATCGCTTCCACATGTCCACCCCCGACACCCTTGGTATATGTGCGATGCGTCGCTTCATCGACTTTCCCGGCTTGCAGCAACTGGATCGTCACATTGCGGATGGCTTTCCACTGAACGAAGCTGTTGCGAAAATCCTCGACATCGCTCTTGGGGCCAAGATATTGGGCAAAGAGAATATCAAGCTGGCGGAGCGCATCGGCTTCACGGCTGTCGATAGACTGAAAGAACGAAAGCCTCTCCTGATCGCTTTTGCTCAGAACCAGATCTTTCATATCCCGATGCATGAGAAGAATATCGGATGAAATGCTATCAAGCGCCATCCGGACTGCGAGTGGATGGTCGTGGAGCAGTTCAGTCTGTCGCCACAACTGGCCCGACTGCTTCCACGCTAAGGTGGCGAGCAGGATCACCAGCGCCACAATGACGCCCATGCAAATCTCAAGCTGTGATCTAATGGACAGGTCTTTCAGTTTCATCGATGCCTCCTTGCCTCCTAAAGTTTCCGGTAAATCGGGCTGAAGTCGAACTCCCGACAGAAAAGATGCCGCATCGTTGTTGGCAAAGTCTCGGCTTTCCCGAGGATAAGATAGCCATCGGCAACAAGGCTGTGGTAAAGCTTCTCCCAGATCTGCGCTTGATAGTCCGGTCTGAAGTAGATCAGCAGGTTGCGACATAACACAAGATCGAAGCCGCCGAAAACGCTCTCGGGTGGT
>JBBQIY010000201.1:0-4524 GCA_038325415.1 Kiritimatiellia bacterium | reverse complement strand
GATCATTGGAAGAGCCTGCGTCTAATTTGCACTCAATTTGATGCTAGCAGGAATCAGCTCAGCGTAGCTAACTCAGATTGGTGCAGCGATGATCCCACGAGTTTGTTGTGGAAAGAGGTTTTGTGCTCAACAGCCAGGGTTGCTTGGGTGGGGAGGCGCAAACCGTTTGTAGGGCGTGGCTGTTCGCCAAACGCTGGCAAAGAGGAAATTCACCAGAGGATTGGCTTTATGGGTGATTTTGCCAGGTGAATGCCAGGACGTTCTAGAAAGCCCAGGCCTTAGTTGGATTGTTGTCGGGACGGAAGTGTCGGAAGAGGCTGACCCGCTGTCGAGATTGCGCGTAAGATTTACGAGTTCAGGACGAAAGCGGGATTGAGCCAGCGGGATTGAGTCAGCGGGAGCTTGCCAAGCGGGTGGGGACTTCGGCTTCTGCCATCTGTCGCCTGGAAGATGCCGATTTTGAGGGGCACTCGCTATTGCTGCTCAAGCGAATTGCGGATGCGCTGGATCGCCGAGTCGAGATTCGCTTCGTGCCTGTGAAGCGGCTTCGCACGGCATAGGGCGTGGTGATTCGAGGCTGGGACGGACGTGTCTGCAGCTGTCGCCCGGGCCTTTAACCCGAAAACAGGCGACATACATTTTGTTTTGGACACAATCGAAGTTCTTGAACTTCTGAAAACGACGCGAGATACCTCCTATTTATGCCGCGGATATTCGACAACATTGATCAGCAGCTCCTACCCACACTCAAGACGACCCTTGGTGTCGCCCATCGTGCGGACTTCTGCGTCGGCTACTTCAACCTGCGCGGCTGGCGGCAGTTGGATGAACAAATTGAGGAATGGGCTGGTGGAAGCGGCGAATGTTGCCGACTGCTTGTTGGCATGCAAGCACTTCCTCAGCAAGAGTTGGTCGAAGCCTACCGCATTATTAAGCAGGACGACGAACTCGACAACCAGACGGCCATTCGCCTCAAAAAGTCGCTGGCAGAGCACTTTCGAAGTCAGTTGACAATCGGTGCGCCCAATGATGCCGATGAGGCCGGTCTCCGTCGACTTGCATTGCAGATCAAAGCTGGGAAGGTTGTTGTAAAACTGCACCTTCGCCATCCCCTGCATGCAAAGCTGTATCTGCTATTTCGGCGCGATCCAGTTAATCCTTCGATAGGCTTCTTGGGAAGTAGCAATTTGACGTTCGCTGGATTGTCGAAGCAGGGTGAGTTAAATGTTGACGTTACCGATCACGACGCTTGCAACAAGCTCGCTGCTTGGTTTGAGGATAGGTGGACTGATCGATGGTGCCTCGATATCTCGAAAGAGATCGTGGAAATCATTGAGCAGAGCTGGGCACGGCCGGATGCAGTTCCGCCTCATCACATCTACGTCAAAATGGCGTACCACCTGTCGCAGGAGGCACGGGAAGGGATAATCCAACACCGTATCCCCAAAGACTTTGGGAATAAACTTTTCGATTTTCAGATTGCCGCAGTAAAGATCGCCGCACATCACGTCCACAAGCGGGGCGGCGTCCTACTTGGGGATGTCGTTGGTCTTGGAAAGACTCTCATGGCGACTGCTCTCGCCCGGATTCTAGCCGATGACCTTCTCCTCGAGACGTTGATACTATGCCCCCTCAACATCGTCCCAATGTGGGAGGACTATTGCCATGAATACCGCGTGCCATCCTGCAGGGTCCTCTCCTATTCAAAAGTGATCAGCCAACTGCCGGAGCTCCGGCGATACCGGCTGGTGATCCTTGACGAGAGTCATAATCTCAGGAGTCGCGAAGGCAAGGCCTACAAAGTAATTGCAGATTACATTCAAAAGAACGACAGTAAATGCATTCTTCTGTCAGCAACGCCATACAACAAAGACTACCTCGACCTTGCGAACCAGCTTCGGCTTTTTGTACCAGCGGACAAGGACCTTGGCGTAGGACCTCAACAGCTTCTTCAGCAATTGGGCGAAATCGAGTTTGTTCGTCAGCATCAATGTGGCATAAGAACATTGGCCGCGTTTGAAAAGAGTCCATACCCTGACGACT
The DNA here is from genome assembly GCA_038325415.1 of Kiritimatiellia bacterium. GTDB lineage: Bacteria > Verrucomicrobiota > Kiritimatiellia > RFP12 > UBA3636 > JBBQIY01. The sequence goes on along the minus strand of JBBQIY010000201.1, from coordinate 2,481 downwards.
GGCGGGAGCTGATGCGGCTTTACATGGTGCGCCGGACGCGCGGGTTTATCAAAGAGAACTATTCGGAAACCGACCCGATTAGCGGTCGCAAATACCTCCTCTTCTCTGATGGAACGCGGTCCTATTTTCCAGATCGTCTACCCAAAAAAGTGCCGTTCAGAGTGAATGACGCGGACCCGGACGATCAGTATGCGGGGCTCTACGCGCCGGACGTCGTAGACCTGATCAACCACCTGAACCTCCCCAGATACGGTCTCGGCAATTTCGTTTTGGAAAAGCCCAAGGCAACGCCCACAAGCGACGAGGATCATGTACTCGCAAATCTGTCCGTCGCCGGTAATCGGTTGATGGGCTTTTGCCGCACAAACCTTTTCAAAAGGCTGGAAAGCAGCGGTCATGCATTCTTGCTGTCAGTGGAGCGTCACATCCTTCGCAATTTCGTTTACCTGCACGCGATTGAAAACGGTCTCCAATTGCCGATCGGCACGCAAGATGCCAATCTGCTCGACACTAGAAACACCGATTCCGATGAAAGTGGCCTTTTCGACGGAAACGGTGACATCATCGTACCTCTACGGAGCGAACCTGACTTCCGCAGGCGGGCCGCGGAAATCTACTCCGTCTATGCCGGTTCGCATCGCTCAAGATTTGATTGGATTCGGCCGGCATTCTTCAAACAGGAGTTGGGCGAAAGTCTGTTGCAGGATTCACAGTCTTTGCTCAGAATCTTTGACAAGTGCGATACCTGGGACCCCAAGAGGGACGCCAAGCTCAAAGCCTTGATCAAGCTGGTTACAGAAAAGCACAAGTCAGACAAGGTGTTGATCTTCAGCCAGTTTGGCGACACCGTCGATTTTCTTTCACAGCAGTTGAGGCTAGCCGGTGTGCAAGGCCTCGCAGCCGCAACCGGGCAGTCGCCCGACGTCACGGAATTGGCCTGGCGATTCAGTCCATTCAGTAACAAGAAAATGGAGCTAGTACAGAAGTCGCCAGAGTTGAGAGTGCTGATCGCGACGGATGTTCTGAGCGAAGGTCAGAACCTGCAGGATTGCTTTGTGATCGTCAACTACGATCTCCCATGGGCGATCATCCGCCTGATTCAGCGCGCAGGCCGTGTTGACCGCATTGGTCAGAAATCTGACCGGATCCTCTGCTACAGCTTTCTTCCAGCGGATGGTGTTGAGCGCATCATTCAACTGCGGGCAAAGGTGCAAAACCGCCTGCGCCAAAACGCAGAAGTTGTCGGAACAGACGAGGCTTTTTTCGACGACGACAAAAACAATAAAGCAGTTACGGATCTTTACCACGAGAAGGCTGGACTACTGGATGGCGAGGAGGACTCAGAGATCGACCTTGCGTCCTACGCCTATCAGATTTGGAAAAACGCTACTGACGCAGATCCCACACTCAAGAAGACGATTCCAGACATGCCGAACGTTGTCTATTCTTCGCGGCACCGTGATGCAGAGGCAGACGGCAAGTCCGGCGTCCTTGTCTACCTCAAGACTCCTGCCGGTGCAGACGCCCTTGCGTGGGTAGATGGTAAGGGCACGCGTGTCACAGACTCTCAGTACCGCATCCTCAAAGCTGCAGAATGTGATCCTGCCACTCCTGGCGTTTCCAGGCTCCCAAACCATCACGATCTGGTGGAGAGGGCGGTTAAAGGCCTCGCGGAAGAAGAGAAGACTATCGGCGGTGGACTTGGTCGCCCTTCCGGGGCTCGATTCCGCACCTATGAGCGGCTGAAACGCTACGCCGACCAGGTTAAAGGCACCCTATTCGATTCGCAGATACTTCAGCGCACGATGGAGGACGTCTACAAATATCCGCTACGCGAATCGGCATCAGAGAACCTAAACCGCCAGATGAAGACAGGCGCTGATGACGATACGATCGTTCGACTCGCGATGACGTTGCGCGAAGAAGGTCGCCTGAGCGTGATTCATGAGGATGGCGATGAAGTGAGCGAAACCCAGATCATTTGTTCACTAGGCTTGGTCGATGGAGGCTCACGTGTCAATTGATCGCGAACAGGCGAAAAAGTGCCTGAAGTCCTTCGATTTTCGGCGTCTCTTTCTAGACCAGCTTGGGTGGGATAAGCATAGTGGAATCCTCGAAAAGACCGTGGAGGGACGGGTTCATAAATTTCAGGCTGTTTCCGAAAAGCGTGGCGTTGTGGTTCTCGTCTCAGATTCCATTCCAGACTACGCCACTCGCGTGAAGCTCGATAAGTTGGTCACAAAGGATCATTTCGAGCACTTGATCATATTTTCAGATCAATCTCACGGTCGCCAGGTGTGGCAATGGATGCGTCGGGAATCTGGTAAGCCGAATGCCATTCGCGCCTACACTTATTCGGTAGGCCAGACTGGCGAACTGCTGCTTCAGAAACTGGAGCACCTGGTTGTCACACTGGAAGATGAGGAGCAAACCGGGCTTGCCGACATCGTGGGGCGAATGCGCACCGGTTTCGATGTAGAG
>JBBQIY010000200.1:0-4525 GCA_038325415.1 Kiritimatiellia bacterium | reverse complement strand
CTGGGTGACACTGCCACACGCCACCACGGCAGGTCAAAACGGGGTATGGGGCAGAGCCCCGGCGGAAACTACGCACTACGCACTACGAACTACTCACTCAGCGGAACTCCTGCCCCGCAATCCGGCTAATCACGTGATAATACCCATCACCCTTCGCAATCATCCTTCTTGTTCTCATAATCCCCTCCTCTCTTTGACCTAAAACGCCCTACCCCTCCGCTACCTTCCGCTTGCCCCACAATCTACCACACCCAAATCCCCCTCTGCAAGTTTTTTTTGTAGCCTGTCCCCAGTTTTTCCTGTCCCCAGTTTTTCCTACGTCGAACGTCTGGTTATGCCGACCGAGCTTTTTTAGGGGACTGTCCCCAGTTTTTTGTCGCTGAGCGCGACGGTCGGCACCGCTCGGCCACAAACCGGCGAGGATGTGGGGTTTAACGAGTCTGGGCGAAAAGTCGGTGGGACAAGGTCGCGAGGGGGGATGATTTGGAATCCATGTCGACTAGCGACTTCTCTTGACATTATAAAACACACTCGTTACTATAAAATTAATTATTACTGATTTATTGAAATCGAGTAAATTTGGCTGTCTGCACCCTCAACATCAGGATGGCAGGCAAAAGCACATGAACCCAGACGGAACGCTCAGGAAATGACCGAGACAACATCAGATTCTCCCACCGTGAGTGCCTTCATCGAACGTTGGGCGCGCTCCGGGGCAGCCGAACGCGCAAACCACCAGCTCTTCGTCTCCGAGTTGTGTGACCTTATCGGGGTGCCGCACCCGGATCCGTCAACCCCCGATAACAGCCAAAATGCCTACGTCTTCGAGCGGGTCATCACGTTTCAGGATGGTGACGACAAGACAAGCGCCGGCTTTATCGACTTATACAAGCGCGGGTGCTTTGTGCTGGAGGCCAAGCAGGGAGCGGACGCACTAACCGAGGAACCCATGTCCATAGCGGCACAGGAGCTGAAGCGAAAGCTTCGTAAAGGGCATGGCCAACGAGGAAGCGGTGCCTGGGATGATTCGATGCTGCGGGCCCGTGGCCAGGCCGATCGGTACATTCGCGCGCTCTCTACGGAGGAGGGCCGCCCACCCTTTCTGATCGTGCTGGACGTGGGCCACTCCATTGAGCTCTTTTCCGAATTCTCCTGCACCGGTGGCACCTATATTCCATTCCCCGCCGCCGGGAGTCACCGCATCTTTCTTCCCGATCTGCAACGTCCGGAAATCCGGGAACGTCTGAAGGAGGTCTGGACGAATCCTTCCGAGCTGGATCCCACCCGCCGCAGCGCGCGTGTAACTCGCGAAATAGCGTCGCAACTGGCCAAGCTTGCTGTCTCACTCGAGAAGGCCGGACACACTCCGGAAATCGCATCCGCTTTTCTCATGCGTTGCCTTTTCACCATGTTTGCAGAGGATGTCGGGCTGCTCACGAACAACGTCTTCACGCACCTGCTCGACAGCCTGCGCGATACGCCTGAGCACTTTGCGCCCATGATCGAAGAACTGTGGGGCAAGATGAACACAGGTGGCTTCTCGACCAGCCTGCGCACAACGATTCTCCAATTCAATGGCGGCCTGTTTGCCGACTCAAGCGCCCTGAATCTAACCCAAGATCAGGTGCAGCTCCTGATCGAGGCCGCCAAGTCTGATTGGCACGATGTTGAACCCGCGATCTTCGGCACGCTGCTTGAACGCGCCTTGGATCCGGTCGAGCGTCACAAGCTTGGTGCTCACTACACGCCGCGCGCCTACGTCGAACGTCTGGTTATGCCGACCGTAATCAACCCCGTGCGGGAAGAATGGGAGGCCGTCCACGTGGCCGCCGTCTCTCTGGCCAATCAGGGTGAGATGGAAAAGGCCGTTGCCGAGGTCACGAAGTTCCATCGCAAGCTAGTCAAGATCCGCGTCCTGGATCCTGCCTGCGGCAGTGGCAATTTCCTCTACGTTACCCTTGAGCATCTTAAGCGTATCGAGGGCGAGGTTTTCGACGCCCTGGATTCATTCGGCCACCACCAGTCCGTGCTCGAAATGGAGGGCGAGACCGTGGATCCGCATCAGCTTCTGGGAATCGAGATCAACCCGCGCGCCGCCGGCATTGCTGAGCTCGTCCTCAGGATAGGCGCCCTGCAATGGCACTTCCGCAACCGTGGCAACGTCCCACCGGCGCAACCCATCATCCGTAATTTCCACAACATCGAATGTCGCGACGCCCTGATCGATTGCGACCGCGTTGAGAACGTCCTCGATGCCGACGGCAACCCGGTCACCCACTGGGACGGCCGCACCACCAAGCCGCATCCCGTAACAGGCAAAGAGGTTCCCGACGAAACCGCCCGCACTCCGGTCTACCAGTACATCAACCCCCGCAAGGCCGAATGGCCCGAGACCGACTATATCGTCGGCAATCCGCCCTTCATCGGAGCGCGACGAATCCGCTTAACCCTTGGAGGCAGCTATCTTGACACCGTTCGGGCAATGTATCCGCTGGTACCCGAGAATTGCGATTTTGTACTATACTGGTGGCACAAAGCAGCACTGCTTGCGAGTGAAGGGCGAATCAATCGTTTCGGGTTCATCACAACAAATTCTATAACCCAATCATTCGCAGGCAAGCTACTTGCTCAACATATGCAGGGTAAGAACCCCGTGTCTCTGTTGTTCGCTATTCCCGATCACCCTTGGGTACAAACGGAAGATGGTGCGGCTGTTCGAATCGCAATGACCGTTGGTTCTGGTGGCACGCATGAGGGAAGTCTGAACATCATTACGCAAGAAGGATCACATGATGAAAACGGCGCAGACATTGAAGTGTCAATATTGCGGGGAAACATAGGGCAGGATTTGCGTGTCGGTGTCGATATTCTTCAAGCAGTTGAGCTCAGCTCGAACAAAGGAGTGTGTTCCGTGGGATACCAACTCTCTGGCAAGGGGTTTGTTCTAGGAAAAGAAGATGTAGATCGCTTTTCTGGTGTCGATGTTAAAACAGTTCTACGGCCCTTAATAAGCGGCAGAGATATCATGCAGAAGCCCCGAAACTTCTCGGCAATTGACGTGCATATGATGGAGGAGGAGGACTTACGGCAAAAGTATCCCTCAATCTATCAGTGGCTCATCGATAACGTTAGGCCAGAAAGGCTTCAAAATCGCGAATGTCGTTTCCGCGACGCCTGGTGGAAGTACGTTCGAGGGCGCGAAGACTTTCGACTTGCGGTGCAAGAAACGGATCAAGTTCTTTGCACATGCCTGACCGCAAAGCATCGCGTCTTCGTCAGTTTCCCTTGCACTTCAATCTGCGATAGCACAACTGTGATGTTTGCGTTGGCTGACTCCCTATTTCTCGGTGTTCTGAGTAGTCGCATCCACGTCTGCTGGGCGCTGGCATCTGGTGGCACTTTAGAGGACCGCCCTCGCTACAACAAAACGCGCTGCTTCGAAACCTTCCCCTTCCCTCCCGCCAGTGACGAACAGAAAGCAAGTATCCGCGAGCTGGCGGAGCAACTCGACACCCACCGCAAGCGCCAGTTGGAGCAGCATCCGGGTCTCACGATGACCGGCATGTACAACGTGTTGGAGAAACTGCGGTGTGGCGAGGCGCTGAGCACCACGGAGAAGACGCTTCACGAGCAAGGTTTGGTGTCGGTGCTCAAGCAACTCCATGATGAACTCGACAAGGCTGTCTTCGACGCTTACGGATGGCCCGCGACACTCAGCGATGCAGAAATTCTTGAACGCCTTGTCGCACTCAACGCGCAGCGTGCGGCCGAGGAAGCCCAGGGCAAAATCCGCTGGCTCCGACCTGAGTATCAATGCCCCGCAGGCGCTGCGCCCCAACAAGGTGAACTTGCGGTCACAGGAGATTCCGAACCCGATGAAACACTTGAGCAGGCAAAGGCAACAAAACTTGCTTGGCCGAAATCCCTGCCCGATCAGGTCCGCATCTTACGCGAAGCTCTGAGCACCCAGACCGGCCCCGCCACGGCGGAAGCGATCGCCCGCCAATTCATAAAGGCCCCCAAAGACCGCGTCGAAGAACTCCTCGAAACGCTCGTCGCCATGGGGCAAGCTCGGGCAGTTGGGGACGCCCAGTTTATCGTTTAGGGCGGCATGCGAGACAAAGAAAAACTTTGTCGATTGAGAAGTGGCGAGTCGCGAGTTGTGAGTGGCGAGTTGCGCCAAACGTAAAACATAAGTCGCGAGCTTTTTCGCAAACTTTGTCGACGAAATCGACGCATCGACACATCGACGGAATCGGGATGTGTGAAGCAAACGGAGAACGGGTTTTCCAACCCGTTTCGCTCTCCATCGGAGCGGGGGTTTTCCAACCCCCGTTGTGTCGGGGACAGGAATGTCCCCGCTCCGTTAGCATTGGCAACTTCTTGATCGACAAAGCTAACGACTAAGCTCGCGACAAAGGCTTAGGGAAGAACGGGTTTTCTAACCCGTTTCGTTATCCACCGGAGCGGGGGTTTTCCAACCCCCGTCGTGTCGGGGACAGGAATGTCCTGAGAAGTGGCGAGT
>JBBQIY010000199.1:0-4531 GCA_038325415.1 Kiritimatiellia bacterium | reverse complement strand
CAATCAGCCAATCCATCCGAGCAGGTTTCGCCACACACTGAAAGAGCGTGATGTTTACCAACGGTCGAGGCAGAGTCTCGACCCTGCCATGCATGGCGCAAACGACACCCGCCTTACCGACATCGGCCACAGTAGCGAAGCACTTGCGACCATGCCCATCGAGCAGACACGTCTCGTCGCCAACGGTGACACGAAGCACGCTCCGCATCTGACGCGACTCATCGGCCCCGAGCCTCACCGGAGCCTCAGCCATGATTTCGTCTGTTGAGACAAGCGCGTTGTGCATGAGAAAATTTTACCTAATCCTGAACCCTGAACCCTGAACCCTGATCTCTGGCCCCTGCCCCCTGAACCCTGAACCCTGAACCCTGAACCCTGGCCCCTGAACCCTGGCCCCTGAACCCTGAACCCCTGAACCCCTGAACCCCTGAACCCTGATCTCTGGCCCCTGACCCCTTACTTGGCTGAAGCTTTTAGCGAATCGCGTTTCGCGATAAACTCGTCCGCGTGGCCTCGAAACGTTTTGGCAACAGGATACGCACGGTCTTCAAACGCAGCGGCAAAATCCTCGAGCGCCTTCTTCTGCTTGGAGTTTAAGTGCGTAGGGATTTCAATGACGACGCGCGCAATCAAATCGCCAAAGCCACGTCCGTTCATCAGCGGACATCCCTTGCCACGGAGCCGAAACAACTTGCCGTTGGGGGTTCCTGGAGAAAGTTTAAGCTTAGCAAAACCATCAACGGTCGGCACATCAACCTCGCCGCCAAGCGAAGCCACATCGGGCTGCACTGGCAAATCGCAGACAAGATCATCGCCGTTGCGCTCAAAGAGGCGACTCTCTCGGATATGGAAGACGACGAAGAGGTTCCCATCGGTTCCACCGCGCATCCCGCCCTCACCTTTTCCAGCGACGCGGACGCGCGTTTCATTGTCAACGCCTTTGGGGATGCGGAGTAAAATCTGCGTCTTCTCCTTGATTCGACCGCTACCACTGCAGGACTTGCAGGGTGTACGAACGACCGAGCCCTGTCCTCGGCATACGGGGCAAGGTTGTTGCATCCGGAAGAATCCGCCACCGGTCACGATAGATCCGCTCCCGCCGCACTGCTTGCACGTCTCACGCTTCGTACCGTCCGCTGCACCTGTTCCCTTGCATGTCCGACAATCCTTCGTCAGGGGAATCGCAATTTCCTTGGCAGCACCGAAGAGCGCATCCTCCAAGTCGATTTCCATATCATAACGAAGATCCTGCCCATCTTGGGGTCCACCCGGAGTCTGCGTGGCACGACGTCCCCCACCGAACATGTTGTCGAAAATTCCACCACCCCCGCCGCCACCCCCGCCGCCAAAGATGTTGCCGAGGATATCCGAGAGATCGACGTCTCCGCCATGAGAGAAGTCGCGGTTGAAATCAAATCCACCGGGACCGAATTGTGACTTCATTCCATCGAAACCATAACGATCGTAAGCGGCACGCTTGTTCTCATCGCTTAGCACTTCGTAGGCCTCGGAACCCTGTTTGAACATCTCCTCGGCTTCTTTGTTTCCAGCGTTGCGGTCGGGATGATACTTCATGGCCATCTTACGGTAGGCCTTCTTGATCTCATCAGCCGTTGCCGTCTTCGCGATGCCAAGCACTTCGTAATAATCTTTTTTTGCAGACATGCCCTATTCTCCGGCCTCTTCCGAGGTCGTTTCGCGAACTGGAGTTTCCGATGGCGAAGCCTCGTCGGCCTCGTGGGTCGCCACGATGACCTGCGCCGCACGTAGAACGCGCCCGTTAAGCAGATAGCCACTGCGAATTTCGAAGAGCACGTCATCTGGGTTTGCGACATCCGAAGGCATCTTCGAGAGTGCTTCGTGAACATTTGCGTCAAACGGGGTTCCCACAGCCTCGATTGGTTTGAGACCATAATTGCTCAGCGTCTTAAGCAACTCGTTCTTGACCATTCGGAAGCCTTCAAGATAGGGAGCGGCGTCCGCGCCCGCAGTCTTCTCCATCATCGCTTCGGCATGGCCGATATGGTCGAGCACTGGCAGGAGGGATTCAATCAAATCCGCATTTGCTTGTTTAACTGTATCCATGTGGTCACGAGCCACACGCTTACGGTAGTTATCGAAATCAGCATGAAGCCTCAATAACTTGTCGCGCAAAACTTGCTCTTCCGTCGGCTTCTTCTCTTCTTCTACAACCACAGCCTCATCTTCGCACGCTTCGCAAGCGCTGACATCCGAATCGACGCCAGCTTCAGCGCCATCCTGAACGCGCTTCTCAGCTCCGTCATCCGTTGCTTTCTTGTCTGTCTTTTCCTTCTTCATTCTAAGATACTCCTTGAAAGTCATGTAGACCACCATTACGATTCGAAAAACAGCCCACAAGAATACATTTTTTAAGGCTTTTAGTCAACAATTACACAGAATTCAGACCGCGGCTGTAGCGAATCTCAAGAATTGCAACAGATCGCACAGAATCCAGAATTAACACTTTTCTATCGACTTCATATTAACGCAGTGGTAGCATAGGCGAGTTTCAATTTTTAATTTGCAAAGAGTCGCAGGTGTTGCCGCAAACACACAACCACACACTAAACTCCGGACTGTATTCATGGGTTCGGACACGATGTCATGCACGTTCTTGACTGCACTGGTACATGCCCCCGATTTCGACGTGGTCGCGGTTGTCACACAACCTGACCGCGAACGTGGGAGGCATATGCGTATCGTGCCCGGCCCTGTCAAAGAACTTGCGTTGATGCATTGCAAGCCTGTACTGTCGCCCGAGAAGGTCAACACGAAGGATTTTTTAGAGATGTTGCGCGGCCTGATGCCCGATCTTATTGTGGTGATGGCGTACGGGCAATTCCTCGGCAAGACCTTACTGGAAATGCCACGGCTTGGGTGCGTCAACATGCATGTCTCCATCCTGCCCAAGCTGCGCGGCGCGGCCCCTATCCAATACGCCATCATGAATGGTGATCCGGAAACAGGTGTCACGGCGATGATGATGGATATCGGCATGGACACGGGGGACATTATCGGCATGATTAAAACCCCCATTGAAAAAGATGACCACACAGGATCGCTCTCTCTGAAATTATGTATGTCGGGTTCCGATCTCATGCTTGACGCGCTCCGGAAACTCGCCGCTGGGGAAGCGGAACGAATTCCGCAAAACCCCGTTGCCGCCACCTACGCTCCCAAAATTTCAAAAGAGCAGTCCCTGATCGAATGGTCGGAACCCGCAACCTTCATCGAACGCAAAATCCGCGCTTTCAATCCGAAACCAGGATCCCATACGTTTCTGCCTTCTGCGGATCTCTGCTCATGCGAAGCCTCGCCTGGGGTTTATCTCAAAATTCTGAAGGCAGAGGTTGTGCCACCACCCGATTGCGGTGGCGAACTGCACCCGCCAGGAACCCTATTGCTGATGAAACGCGGGCCGCTTATCGCGACCGGCGATGGCATGGCGTTGCGCTTACTCGAAGTCCACCCCGAAGGCAAACCCCGCCCGATGTCGGGATTGGACTTCGCCAATGGCTACGGGAAAAAGCTCGCGCTCGGCGATCAGTTCTTCCCCGGCCTTAAAACGACGAAGTAAGGGTCAGCTACTTTTTATGACCTGATGCCAAGACCTCATCGAGATGTCGATGCCCAAGGATTGAAGAGAAGAACCCCGGAAGCCTGCATATCGGAAATATTCCGCGTTACAACGGTGAGTCCATGGACAAGTGCCGTTGCTGCAATCAAACCGTCAATGACGGGTAAAGCCTTTCCCTTAAACATAGACTGCGCAGTGATTATGCCCCAACGTTCCACAACATCCTCATCAACGGACAATAGACGCCCCGAAAAGCGAGGCTTCAAGTCGTTATCTAACCAGTTTGTAAGGTGAATGCGCTTCCGGCCATCCTGAAGCCGTCCAACGCCTCGGCGAAGCTCCCCAAGCGTCAAAACGCTCAGAAAAAAAGTGGATTCTTGCTGCATGCCGACCCAATCCATAACAGCCAAATCAGGACGCTGCTTAATCAGTTCCGACACCAAACAGGTATCGAGGAGGTATTTCATAAATCAACCTCGCGGCCAATATCGCCATCTCGCTCGAACGCATGGGACGGGAGATCCCGAAGAGGTGACTCACGAAAGAAATCCACCAGACTTTCCTTTCCTCCCCCATAGCTCATTTCTTGAAACTTTTCTATCGAAACAATAACGACCACATCAAGCCCCCGCCGCGTAACCGTCTGAGGGCCATCCGTGATGGCCTTATTCACCACGGCACTGAACTTCGCCTTCGCATCTTGTAAGGGCCAACTTTTCATGCTATACCTCCTGTTACAACTAGTCAGACTAGTTTGAACTTGTTCAGCATAAAATGCAAGAGGATTTTTGCGGGTGTGCGTCAACATAGTTTGACGCCCACAGGAGTCAGAAGACAGGAGACAGGAGTCAGAAGTTGGAAATCAAGCACTTACGCGGAGTTAGACAAAATAATTCATGTCCCTGTTCTTGCGACACCACAGAAGAATGGCGA
>JBBQIY010000198.1:0-4545 GCA_038325415.1 Kiritimatiellia bacterium | reverse complement strand
CTGGCACACCTGGAAGCGCTGCGCATGACTCTGCTGGCTTGCTTTGCGTCGTGGGCTATTGCCCTTCCCTTCGGTTGGGCGGCAGCCCCGAAGGTCGTTGCCGCCCTCACGCGGTGGAGCTGCCCCGCAGCGCTCTCCCAGCTCCATTACTTTTCACCGCTTGAGGTCTTCATGGTGAATCTGCGGATGGGTTGTGTGCTGGCGGCGGCGCTTTGCTACCCTTACGCAACCTACCGCATCTGGAACTTTTTACTTCCTGCACTCTACGAAGCTGAGCGAAAGGCTTATCGCCGCTGGCTCGTTAGCTCAGCCGTTCTCTTCGTTGCTGGAGGCGCATTCTGCATTGCCGCGGTGCTTCCCCTCATCATGCAATTCGCGGCATCCTTCGCGACGGCAACCGTAACGCCAATCATCGGAATCTCGCAATTCGTTTCACTGGCGGGCATGTTAATCCTCGCTTTCGGCATCATGTTTCAGATGCCCATCGCTGTTTGCATTGTTGTCCGCTTCAGACTCGTGAGTCTCGAAACGCTTCGCCATTCGCGCCCCTACGTACTCATCGGCATCTTGATTGTCGCCGCCCTACTGACCCCGCCGGATGTCCTCAGTCAGGTTATGCTCGCGGCACCCACTTGGTTGCTCTTTGAACTCGGAATTCTCTTTGCCTCGAGAATCAAGCTCGAGGATCAACAAGACGATGCGTCCACACCGCCCGATGACGATCCCCCCGCGTCTGCCCCTCCCCCTTCAACCGATTCGACCGATTCGACCGATTCAACCGATTCAACCGATGCCTTTTACGAATCGGAATACAAGCGCTGAGATGGTATAGATATTATGGACAGCAACGACAAGATGAACTGGGGCTAGTAGAACGCAATGTAGAACTTCTCGAACCCTAATACTGACAGCCCTTTCAATACTTGCAAGACAGGAAGGCAAGACACGGAGTCCTCGCACATGATTTCAATAGAGACATCCTTTGGGATATCAGGAAATCCCATGATTTTCGTTACATCGTCGGAATCTTGATAAACAACACTGTCAAAAATACGGTCGCGAATTCCACCATAAATAATGCGAGGCATTCCGTTCGTAGGGTAGTCTACGAACTCGTGTATCGCTCCCCCAATCCGCATACCCTCGACTTCCACTAATACATCCAAGACATACGCTTGGTCAAAAGAAAACTCGTGATGATGATTCTCCATTGGATAGATCCATACGGGTATCTCAAGATGGGGGAAGACAATCGTTAACTTGTCACCATAACCTCGTTCAGAGAACAAATCGTACGTATGGCGTATTTGTCTAGCAGTGCCGCGTTCGAAGTCGACTAGTTCCACGCGCCGCAAGCTCCTCAGGTTCGTTTTCTCACAAAACGTTTTTGCCTCTGCATAGGTCATACGCCTGCCATTGATTTCAGTCCTGCATCGTGCCCATAAGCAGGTTATGATAGCAAGCATGGAACACAAAGAAACAGCAAGCAGAACGCGATTGCAAAGCGTTGCAATCACACCGATTCCTGTTGGCCGACCGAAGAGCTTTTTTGTAGCTTGAACCCTAACCCTTCCCTCCCGGCGAACTGACAAGAAATCCTTGTGGGTTGCCTCTACACATTCCAGCATTCTAGACTTTTCAACCGCAGCGCTTAACCGCAAAACAGCATCAGGGCGCACGGTATTGAGAGAAAGATGCTTCCATTGCTACTCTTTCCTACAATTCGGAACTCTTTCGGGTGGGATTCAATTTAGTTGAATCCCACCAAGAATACAGAAGTCAGGAGTCAGAATACAGCATTGATTATCAACATGTTATGCACAATTTTACCATTTTTTGTGGTGTTGCAAGAGCAGGGACATGAATTATTTTGTCCAAATTCGCGTAAGTGCTTGATTTCCAACTTCTGACTCCTGTATTCTGTCTTCTGACTCCTGTGGGCGTCAAACTATGTTGACGCGCACCCAACTCTTTCCGGTAGTCATCAAACATCTTGATCCCTGTTAGCGTTGCGCTGTATAATTGTAATCGTGTAATATCGGATCGGATAGGAGATACTCGTTCCTGAATTTCAATCGTTTCGTATCGCGGGTTGTAGAATCGGCAGCGCACCTGGTCTCACCTATGAACTGCTACGTTTTCGCCTCTAAACATGTCGACAACGCTGTTGATCTAATGGTGGAAAATGCTTCTAGTCTGAAATTAGACAAATCTCTTGGCGCCAAAATTTTGCTTTTCGACGCCCTCATTCACAACAGTGACCGAAGCTTCGGGAACAGCAATATTCTTTACAGAAAAAATGAGATCTGGATCATCGACCATAATACTGCCTTTTGCAGAGACTGGAATGAATCGGCGTTTCTTCAAGATCACATCCTGACTGGCGACTACACGAGAGCACACGACCAAGACTATGCCGATTTCCTTGCGGCTCTGAAATCTACGGAACTACCAGAAATAGTCACAAATCACTGGTCGGCAATGCCTTCAGAATGGATTGACGCTCCACAAGGCTTGACGCTTGATGAGATTACAAGTACCATAGAGAGCTTCAAACAGCCATAGCCAAAAAAACATGAACAAGTACATATGCAATTTTGCGACACTTCGTTTCAGACCATTCCCCGAAACCGAGGAGTTTGCCTGTTTTGGAGTTGTCATGTTATGCGCCAACACCAAACAAGGTGATATCTTGGTACCCATCCGCATGCCCGATCAAACGGCCCACGATATTTTTGATACTGCACGCGAAGCTTTTTACAAACTCAATAAAGCGGCAAATCTTTTCACCGTAACGAGTGTTGAGGAAGAAAAGAATATGATCCGTAGTTTCGCACTACGCAACTAACGGGTGTACCTTATTGCCAAAAACTGAACGCACAAGAGTTCCTTAACCTAGAGGAGCTTGTCATCTGGCAGTCGTCAAGGTCAGCCTCGGCGATGCCCTCTTTTGCTATTCATGATCGTCATCGTGGCGGTGTTGGGTGAATCTTTGAGACCTATGGGCATTGCGTTCCTGCAGCACTTCTCCTCTGTTCTCAGCAATAAAACCTTTACACTCTGCCACAGCATCTGATTAATCTTGTAATCCTGTCCGAAAACTTTGCGACCTTAGCGCAACCCTTGCGCTCTTTGCGGTGAAACAGTTTTAGACGATCAACCCTTATTTTTACACGTTCGTTATTCGCGCTCGGCGCCAAAGACATAAGCCACATGCTTTTCAGGTAACGGATGCGTCGCCAGACTCACCACTACGGCAACAATAGCGGATAAAGGTAGTGCTACGAGTAACGGGTCCACAACGGCCCATGTCGGGCTAAAGCTTGACGACAGAAGCGTTGCTTTCCCAAACAACGACTGGCAGATCCCCAAGCCGATCGCCGTTTTAGCATTGATGAAACAGGACCAAAAAACACTGACTGTCACGCCAGTCAGGATTGAGGATGCGGCACCCGCGCGCGTCATACGGCGCCAGAAGAGACCACCGACGAATGATGGTAGGAATGCCGCTCCGCAAACACCAAAGAAGATCGCGGTCGCCAGTGCGATAATGTTGCCGCGAACCATCTTGCCCAAAACCAATGCCGCAATAAGCCCAATAACAATGCCGATCCGCGTGACCTGCACCGTGCGCTGGGTGTTGCCGCCAAGCATCGGCTCGAAAATATCGCGTCCGATGGCCGTTCCCATGGTGTGAAACTGGCTTGAAAGCGTGCTCATTGCCGCTGACAAAAGCGTCATGAGGAACAAGACGCCAAACCACTTTGGGAAAGCACTGTTGATATAGCGAGGAATGATCGTGTCGCTGTTGCCTTTAAGCGTCGTCCCGAGAGTTACGGTTCGGGCGATGGCAATCATGCCTGGCCGAATAGCGTCAAGCGCCCCATTCTGTCCGCGCGTCACATTCACGGTTGGTGTTCGAAGCAAATAGTGCAGCGGCTGCTCGGCGCGGTCGCTTGGGAGTCGGTAGCCGATGAACGCTTTGGCGCGCGCAAGAACTTCGGGAGCGGAGTCAGGCGGGAGTCGGGTGAGTACGCCTTGGCCATCCGCACCCGGATCAAGCATCGCCTGCTCCTCCACGATCTGACAAGCAATCGTCTCTTGTTTCGCGAAGTAGGCGTTGGAGAGCGCACCGACCGCGAAAGCAACACCTGTCATAAAGAAGATGAAAATGCCACCTGCCACTAAGCCGCGACTTAAGGACTGCCGAGACTTGACCGTCATGAAGCGAACGATCAACTGAGGCTGAGCCAGCACACCGATGCCGACACCGAGGACAATGGTTGAGACCATGGTCCACCAGAGCGAGAATTTAGCGGCCTCGGCTGGCGCAGTTCCCGGCTTTGCCCAACCGAAGACTGGCATAGAGGTCCAGCCCTGATGCCCCAGAGCTGCCAAGGATGCTGGAACAGACCCCTTCATATCGCTCAACAGTTGATGGGCTGCAGTAAAGCCGCCGAGTTTGACATACGTCACGACCATCAGCACCACCATGCCGACCAGCATGATGGTTCCCTGTAAGGCATCCGTGAGCATGACGCCCTT
>JBBQIY010000197.1:0-4557 GCA_038325415.1 Kiritimatiellia bacterium | reverse complement strand
ACAGTTTCGCCATTCTTCTATGGTGTCGCAAGAACAGGGACATGAGTTATTTTGTCTAACTCCGCGTAAGTGCTTGATTTCCAACTTCTGACTCCTGTCTCCTGTCTTCTGACTCCTGTGGGCGTCAAACTATGTTGACGCCCACCCTGTACAAAATTCATCTTTACTTTTCACGGCTGATTTGATTGAATAACCCTATGTTTTAAGGGGGAGTTTCCCCGCTAGCCATCTGTAAGCAGGAAAAGGGACAAATGAGCGTCAAATACCGCAGGATTTTACTCAAGTTGAGCGGAGAGGTGCTTCTAAACAAAGAAACCTCGCAATGCATTGATCCTGAGATCGTTGCACAGATGTCCAACAAGATTAAATCGATCAGAGATCTCGGAGCAGAAGTCGCGGTTGTCCTCGGGGGTGGGAACATTTTCAGAGGTGCTTTGGGTGAGAAACTCGGCATCGGGCGCTCTGCGGGCGATTGCATGGGCATGCTGGCAACGGTCATTAACGCCTTGGCACTACAAAATGCGCTTGAGCAACTGGGAATTCCGACGCGGGTTCAATCGGCCATCGCCATGCAAGAGGTTGCAGAGCCATTTATCTATCGCAAAGCGATGCGGCATCTCGAAAAGGGACGCGTTGTAATCTTCGCCGGAGGGACGGGCAATCCTTATTTTAGCACCGACACCGCCGCGGCACTTCGTGCCAGCGAGATCGGCGCAAACGTACTCATTAAAGCGACGAAAGTCGATGGCATCTACACAGCCGATCCCAACAAAGACAAGTCTGCTACGAGATTCCCAAAACTCACCTTCAAGGAAGCACTTTCAAGTTCAATCCGCGTGATGGATTCCGCCGCTTTCGCCCTCTGCATGGAAAATAACATTCCCATCATGGTTCTCAACTTTTTCGATGACGGCATCCTCGAGCGTGCCGTCTGCGGCGAGGACGTGGGTACTCTCGTCACCAACTAATTTTAGACAACACAACAGCAAGATTTAGTAACGATCATAAGGAAAGGATTTTATTATGACACAAGAATTGATTAAAGATACGCAGGATAAGATGGACAACACCCTCAAGGTTCTTGACAGCCAGCTTTCTGGCGTTAGAACCGGCAAAGCCTCCCCTGCCCTCGTCGAAAATATCCAAGTTCCCTACTACGGAGCGCCGACTCGCATGCGTGATCTTGCGAACATTTCCACCCCCGAGCCGCGTCTGGTCGTCATCACGCCATACGACCCAACCGTTCTCGGTGAAATCGGACGTGCCATTCTCGGTGCCAACATCGGCGTTACACCAGTGAGCGATGGCCGTGTGGTTCGCGTTCCCGTACCCGAGCTCAGCGAAGAAAGACGCAAGGAAATGACCAAGGTCGCCAGCCGTATGGCGGAAGAGGCACGAGTGTCTGTGCGCAACGTACGTCGCGATGCAAACGACGCCTGCAAGAATCTCCAGAAGCACTCAAAAGTCTCTGAGGATGAGCGCGACCAGA
Organism: Kiritimatiellia bacterium; assembly: GCA_038325415.1. Lineage (GTDB taxonomy): Bacteria > Verrucomicrobiota > Kiritimatiellia > RFP12 > UBA3636 > JBBQIY01. The sequence goes on along the minus strand of JBBQIY010000197.1, from coordinate 3,068 downwards.
CGCTCGAGAAAATCCAGAAGATGACCGACAAAACCATCGAAAAAATCGACACCGCCCTGAAATCCAAAGAAGCGGAAGTCATGTCAGTTTAATTTTAGTATCCCCCACCAACCGTCGAAGATCGGAGAATCAAAATGGCCGAAGACAACACGACCCCGAACATGCAGCGCCCCATCGGCATCAAGCCGATTACGATAAAGCCGATGCAGCCACCTGCGAAAGCGCCGGAGGCTCCAAATGCCAACGCCGATGTTGCGGCAACCGCAAACACGCCAGCACCCTCGGCAATCAAACCGATCACGATCCTTCCTTCGGCCGCACACGGAAAGATGATGGATCCGGTCGCCGCGACAACGACGATACGGCTCAAGCCCGTGATGCAAAACTCTGGCGTCGTATCCCCAAGCGGCGTCTCCTCAGCACCACAGCCCATGCGCCCGCCAACGATACAGCCGCCCTCCATCAAGCCATCCATACATCCGTCGCTTGACTCAGCAGCCAAATCGAAGACATCACGCATTTCTTTGGATTCGGCCTTTGGCGATACAGCAGCGTCTCCCATCATCAACGTCAAGCCCTCTTCAACAGCACCGATAGGGAAAATCACCTCCAACCTCACTGTAGATTCTCTAAGCGCTGCCAAGGGACAAACCGCTAAGGTTTCGTTGCCTCTGCAAACCTCTGAGAGTGAGGTCACGAGACGGCGTACACTCCGCGTCAAGGCACCCTCACAGGAAGCTGTTGAAGAAAAATCAGAAGTCGCCGATGGCCTCACAGAAGCCCCGACGATTCGTAAGCGAAAAACACTCGTTCTCAAAAAGGATCACGGCAACGCCTCCGATGCTAGTGGGGATGAAGCCGGCGGCAACGATGCACAAGTCTCCGCGTTCTCGGCGTTCCAGAATCAGCCCGTCGAAAAGACGAACCCAATCTTCCCAGTTCTAGCTGTCGCAGCGATCTTCATGATCATCGCACTCTCTGTCATGTATCTGTCTCAAGCTTCCGGATCTGATCGATCGCTCACCGCCTTTTCATCGTATCCCAGCATGAATGCCCCCAGTTGGCCCGGCAAGATCAATTCGTTCTGATTTCATCCGCAACGGACGGATGCTCACCTTCTGACTCCTTGCCTTGCCTATAACTTCAATTGATCGAGACTATTTCGAGTAAGTCTATCCGCGTCAGGGTTCCGTTTAAGATTGAGATTAAGTGTAGGAGTAAGTGTTAGGGTAGTCACCATGCTTCCAAACTTAAACCCGTCCTTAAACCCGTCCTTAAACGGCACACTTACTCTACTCGCTTAAACTATATGTCAATTGAAGAGACAAATGCGGTCATGCTGACGCGAACCTCGGTGCCGGAGCTTGACGCCATTCTCGGGAAGTCATTCAAAGTTCTGGATGATGGATTCGTGAGAGTCATCGACTACATGGGGTCAGATGCTTCCATCGTGCAAGCCGCGCGCGTATCCTACGGCGATGGTACGAAAAAGGGATCGGACGACGAACACCTCATCCGCTACCTCATCCGTCACCGTCATACCACGCCTTTCGAGATGTGCGAAATCAAGTTCCACGTCCGCGTTCCGATGGACATCTGGCGTCAATGGGTGCGACATCGCACCGCCAGCATCAACGAATATTCCACACGCTACTCCCTTGCCGTCGACTCCGCTCGATCCACGGCCGAAGGGGAATGGCGCAGCCAATCCTCCACCAATCGCCAAGGAAGCGGCGATGTGCTGGATTTGGAAACAGGTCGAGAACTCACGGAGCAAGAGGCAAAACTTCACGAAGAATGCCGCAGAATCTACTTGGAGCGCATTGACCGAGGCGTCGCTCGCGAACAGGCTCGCAAGGATCTACCGCTAGCAACCTACACCGAAGCCTACTGGAAATGCAACCTGCACAACCTGCTCCACTTCCTTGCGCTTCGCATGGAGGCTGCCGCACAGAGTGAAATCCGGGACTATGCCACCCTCATCGGCCGTGAAATCGTCGCCAAATGGGTCCCGCATGCTTGGAAGGCTTTCGAAGACTACAGCTTAGAATCCTCCCTCTTGTCTCGCCACGAAATCGCAATGCTCGGAAGCATTGCCCGCGGAGATGCAGCGGCGGCCCGCGACTATGCTATTGCTAATTCGCTTGTCAAAAACGACAAACTCGGACGCGAAATACAAGAATTTAAATCCAAGTTGGAGAAAATGGGCATCCCCACGCCATGGGCATGAGTAGCTATTTCCAATCCACCATGCTCGTGGCCATGCTTAACGCCACACTGTTATCAGAGACGGGTTGCGCGAAAGAGCAAGAGACCGATTCTCGCACGATGTTGAATCGCCAACCACAAGCTCAGTATGTCGGACAAAGTTCCGTAGTGAATCCAATGAGGGCAAAAAAAATGTTCTCGATTTCCGAGGCAGACTCCAAAAAGCTTTTCAAAGACGCGATGAAGCGCGGTCTATCGGCTACAGGTGTGCTGATGATCGCGAACACCGCATCGCAGAAGGCTACTGTCATGGACTCGAATGGAATTCAGCACGAATACCTCATGTCTTCTTCGGAATTCGGAAACGGTAATCAAATCGATTCCAACAAAACTCCTCTGGGCTGGCATAAGGTAACCGAAAGAATCGGGGGAGACCAACTTCAAGGCCGCTCCTTCACCTCCCGGATTCCCGACAAGACCATTCTGCCACAGAACCAATGGCGCAGCGAGAACGGCAAGGATTACGTGCTGACACGAATTCTCTGGCTCACGGGGCTTGAGCCGGGCATCAATGCCGGTGGCAACGTCGACAGCTACAATCGCTGCATCTACATCCACGGAACCAATCAGGAGCAGCTTCTCGGCAAACCCGCTTCCCACGGGTGCATCCGCCTCTCTAACAGGGATGTTATGGAACTTTTCGATATCTCGGAAGGACGTCAACTCTACTGTTTGATTCGGTAGAGGAACGATTTTACCTATGCAACCCCATCTCGCACCGCCAGACAAGATCGTGTTCACCATGCGAGAAAGTCCACGCGCTCGACGCATGCGAATGGTCGTCCATGCGTCAGGCCTTG
>JBBQIY010000196.1:0-4567 GCA_038325415.1 Kiritimatiellia bacterium | reverse complement strand
CCCTTTCGCACGAAACGGAAGTCTGCTACGTTCTGCATCAAATCGATGGCGCTGTATCAGGATTTTTCCGCGGCCGATTTATCGTCTGCTTTGTCTCAGGCGCCGTAACCACGTTGGGCCTGTTACTCTCAGGAATAAACTACTGGCTTATCCTGGGTATCGCAGCAGGTGTTCTCAATATTATTCCCTTCATCGGTTTCGTTGTTGTCTTTGTGCCGTCGGTTTTAATAGCTTTGGTATCTGAACACGCGGTTTTCTCCACTGTCGGGGTTGTGCTGACCTTTGCGGCTGTGGAGGGCGTGGTGGAACCCTTCGTCGGTCCATTTGTGATCGCACAGGGAGTCCGGTTACATCCGGTTACCATTATCGCGGCGATCATGGCTGGTGGTACTCTTTTCGGGCTACTCGGCGTGTTCCTCGCGGTGCCCGTCACAGCCATTATCAAGATCTTGTCCGAACACTACCTAGCACCAGTAGTCTGGGATGTGCTTGGGCCGAGTCGCTCAGGTAAATCTTAACGACCAAAGCGATAATAGGTGGCCAAGGGATGAACCCGATTTTCTAGCATGTCGGTGATGATATCCATCGCCTGAACAGAAAAGGTGATTCCGTTGCCGCCAAACCCGAGGACAAACAGGCTGTTGGTAAACTCAGTCGAAGCACCTACGTAGTCCTACTTGAGGACGTCGGGACAGACTGCATCGAGCACGGCCTCAACCTTGGCTTTGGCGTTGATGACGCCCGGAAAATCGCCGCGTAGCATTTTAAGCGCGTAGCGTTCATACTCAATTTCAGTCTGGGTACGCACGCCCAACCGGCGTAGCACGGCCAGCGGCGGACACCAGCCCTCTACTGCATGTTGGCATAGAAACATCATCACCGCGGCAGAGAAGAGCAGGTACTTCCTGCTAACGATGACGCCCAGGACGATGCCGCCGAGGGTTAGCGAGGCCGCATTAAGTTCTAACACACGCTCGGTATCCCACTCCGCATCGAGTTCGTCAATGCGCGCATCGATTTCGTCGACATGGTTCGCGTAATAACGGATACGCGACTCCGTCTGAATCATGATTTCACGGTTGCTGATCGGGGCGGTACTTTTGTTAACACGCTCAGTAGTTTTGGGTGCATTCATTTGAAATTCCTTTCATACTTCGATTCATCATTTCGCGAGGTCTTCATCATGATGGGTAAACATTGATCGGTTTTGCACGGCTCGGACTACCGCTTCATCTGCAGAGCTGACTTTCATCCAAGTGCGTTGCGCGAGCAGGATCATGAAGGCGATGCCCGTGATGAGCATGTAGCTACCCCCCAAAATGAGGAACAGCAAACCCTTCTCCTGCAGCGTCCAAGGGAGGTATAGGGCCAGCCCAGCGTGCACCAATAAAAAGCCGAACCCCATCACATAGCGCAAGAGGCACAGCCCCAAGTAGCCCATAAGGCCACCTCGGGCTGCTTGCACGGCCTTGACATAGTAGGTCGCCGCCTTGATGCGAGCTATGTGCACCGCTCTGAGTTGCTCGGGTTGCATCAATCGCAACAGGAGCAACCAGAGCACATGGTGCGTTTTTTTTCGCTTAGAACGGCGCATAGCGACTAGTCCTTTCTTCCGAGCAAAAATCCGATTGCTAGCGCGCCTAGAATCGGCAAGCCCAGAGTCATCCACGGATCTTGGTGGACCTTCTTATCGATGAGATGCGCTGCGTCCTTCACCCGCTCAGTGGCGGAATCTTTCAGCTCACCAAGGCGCTCGGCTCCCTGTTTAGCTTTTTCAGCCACGTCGGCTTCTACGCCCCAGAAGGCTTCTTTGAGCGCCTCGTATTTCCCCGAAACCAGCTCGCCGATGTCTTCCTTCTTCTCGCGCGCCGCTTCGTCGAGAAGGTTGAGCGCTTCTTGTATGCTCGTTGTAGTATGTTTAGCCATAATGCTTGCTCCTTGTTTATCCGCAGCACCTTTTCAGTGCCTTCCTTAAAGCACAGCTGCAGCATCTGAACACAACTATAGAGATTTCCCGATCGGAGCACTATAGGGTGAATCCCTACTTAGTGGTACGAAAGGTATTAGGCTAATGCTAAGAACGGGAAAGAACGAGGCACACAAACTAAGGAAAAGCGACGTACTCTCTGCGGATATGACTGATTGCGACATAACGTGGAGGATGTCAATATAGTCGCGTTACGTTGATTCGACATGAGAACAAAAAAGGAGAAATCGATGAAAAAGATGATAATGAGTCTCGTGATGGTCGTTCTCGGTGCAGGGGCACTGTTTACCGGCGGCTGCCGGGCAACGGAAGATGCGGTCGATGAGACAGGCGATGCGCTGGAGAGTGTCGGTGACGCGGCTGCAGATGCGGCTGACGACGTCGGTGATGAAGTGGAGCAAGCAGTCCAAGAGGTCGATCGCGGCCTGTAGGACTTAATGTATAAAAACAAGAAAGAAAGAAAGAAAGGTGACATTATGTTAAAATGGACTATTACGTTTCTAGTGATTGCGCTCATAGCCGGCGTACTGGGATTTGGCGGTATTGCTGGAGCCGCCGCGGGGATCGCGAAGATATTATTCTTTATCTTCATCGTGATCTTCTTGATTTCGCTAATCGCCGGAGCCGTTCGTGGGCAAAAGCCCCCGATGTAAAGCCGGTGACCCAGAGTAACAGCACTTTATTGCAGTTGTTGCTCCAAGCCGCTGTACAGCACCTGCCGTACAGCGGCTTCTTTTTTCTGGCGCTTTTGTTGTGGTGTGCGAACGTAAGAGGCGGATGACAGTGCTGCGTTTGCGATCAGAATCGAATGGAAAATCTGTAACAGGCTTATATGCTTGCCTTGTTTCAGCTCGTTCGGGCTGTGAGTCGCAAGTCGTCGTGCAGCTTCCTGTGCCGACAGTCCGTCCGCTGTGGAACCGAAATGTGCCAACACATCCTCAGCAGACCGGTTATGCCAGACTTCATCCTTGGGTTGGTCGGCGTGAAGCGCCTTCGCTTCGTCTACCGTCATTCCTCAGATTGGGTCATGTGCCATAATAGTGTTCCTCTTCTAGGGGCTCATTGCAACGTTATCCAAAACACGAGTGTGGTCACAACGAGTAGCATCGCGGTGATCAGCTTAAGGCAGTCAGCGGAGAGTGTCCGTTCGGCTGCCAATAGCGTTCGTTCCGAAGCGAGTACATCGAGGTCTTGATACGGTTACAGGTTATCCGGGTTCATCTGGTAGAGAGTTGGTCGGTCCAATAACCCAGCCGTTCATAGTGACGGAATAATTTGGTTTCGTAATCTCGGTTGAGAGACTCTGGCGCGTATTCTGGTGACTGCTTAATAATTTCGCGCGACAGGCCTATGAAAACTTTGGACTCTTCCCAATTCACTCGGTCAATCCATTGCGGTGAAACCAAACGTGTTTCCCAGACCACCAGTTCTTCGTATCAACGACCAGATACCGGACCGCCCACGTCTCGTCGTCGATGATGAAATCCGTCGCTGGCCAGCGGTGGACTCTCTTCGATTTGCTTCATTGTCAAGTCCACTGGAAGAACTTGCTCCGCCTCATTTGCAGAATTCGGAGCGTATGGCGAAATCAAAATGAGTCTGCAAGTCAAACATCCTCCCGTGTCGGCTACCAGGTAGCGCACCGTCCAATATTTATCATCACAGTAAAACTCCCTGACTTTTCCGAGGTCTCCATCACGCGCACGGAGCGTGAGATCCTTGAAGTCTTTGACTGATCATAACATGGCGAGTTCCTTTCTTTTCAAAGGTCAAATCGTTCCCTGCAGCGGCAAAGAAGTTTTTTAAGCGATGGGCAATACTATCCGGACATGTCTGGCAGGCGCATTGTCACGCCGCATTGCCGTGGAGATGCCCGTCACGATCAACGGGCGGCAGAAGTCATCATCTTTAACCACATCAAGGATCGCCTGCAACTCATCTGGAGTGAACGGGATGCGGTGCACGGTATTCTCTTCTCGTCCCGTGATACCGTCGAGGGGTTGTCCACGATGCCGACCTGACGTCGTAGGCTGCGGAAGCTCCCCTTGAGCCGTGACAGCACTGAATTGAAGGTGCGCCCTGACAAGCTACGGGTACGCTCGGCTGGGAACGCTTTGTGTCATTTCGTCGGTCACGTCGCCCATTTCTTCAGCCTCTGAGAAACGGTCAGCCATGAAGTTGACGAAACGTCTGAATAAGTCGTTGATATCATGAATTTTAGGCATGGCGCGCCTGGCGGGGTTCGAACCCACAACCCTCAGCTTCGAAGGCTGATGCTCTGTCCAGTTGAGCTACAGGCGCAAGAATGGCAATGCGTCCGACTGTACTCTATTGGCGTAGGCAAAATCAAGAACAAACTTTTCGGGGGTGGGATTCAATTTAGTTGAATCCCACCCAGAATACAGAAGTCAGGAGTCAGAATACAGCATTGATTCTCAGCACGTTATGCACAGTTGCAAACTTCTTCCGTGGTGTCACGAGAACAGAGACATGAATTATTTCGCCTAAATTGGCGTAAGTGCTTGATTTCCAACTTCTGACTCCTGTCTCCTGTCTTCTGACTCCTGTGGGCGTCAAACT
>JBBQIY010000195.1:0-4634 GCA_038325415.1 Kiritimatiellia bacterium | reverse complement strand
TGCTGGGTATGGCCGACGTGGGGGACGGATCGCGCAGATACTGCGGATAGAATTCCGCAGTCATGGTTAGATTGGTAACTGAAGGAATGACGCAAAATTCGCTGTCATCGAGTTTTTCTTCGATTACGGCATACAAGCGGTCTTTGACTTCTCTTTCCGATCCGTCCGGAACACAGAATACATAAGCGAAGAACGTCTCGGAGTCGTCGGGATCAGCCACGAGTTTCACCGTGAACGTCGGTACAACTTTCTGTAAAACTGCTTCGGCCATCACGACAAACTTTTTCACATTCATTTTCATACTCCTGACTCCTTCATAAAGAAATCTCTGATGTTTTCCGCTTGAAAAACAAGCTCCTGATCAAATTCCGAGGCTGTGACTTCGGCAGGTGCATAATCCGCTTTGTTTCTCAGACCCCGTAGATCCGCATACGTGCGGTAGGATTTCTTCATCTTCTCCTTTACGACGCGTTGCATGGACGTGTGGACATTGTTGTTCTTCTCCCATTCCAAATCGCAATCGAACTTCTCTTTTCGTACCGCATAGATAAGCACAGCTTGAAAAACTGAGTAGTACATCCGGCTGGCACTGTTGTTAAGATCGCCTTTGTTGCGCAGATCTAGCGCGAGTTCCCATCCGGTTTTTGATTTTTTGGTGTAATTGGAGATGTTTGCACTCATGGGAATCTTCGTTTAAGCAAAATGTTCATCGTAGCGTATCTTTAAAACAGTTGCAACCACAAACGGGAAATGCCTTCGCTTTGGTTCTTAATGACGTGGAAGAGTATAGGGTATTTCTTGCGTTTGCGTCAATCACCGTTCCAACACACCTTGAAAACTTCATTCATTCCCCTCTAATTGGTGGGCGAGGCGGGACTCGAACCCGCAAGCCTCTCGGCATCAGATCCTAAGTCTGACGTGTCTGCCAATTTCACCACTCGCCCTAAGTAATGTACGACATCGCAGAATACTAATTAAAAAGGCCTTTAAAGTCAAGAAGTCGTTAGAGAAGTTGCGAGTCGCGCGTCGCGAGTTGCGAGTTGCGCGAGAGTGGCAAGTCGCTAGTTTTACACACAAACTCTTGGATGGTTTTCGGAGCAAGATAACGCCGCTATTGGGGCATATTCCAAGGTGTTACTCGCAACTCGCGGCTCGCTACTCGCTACTATTTACTATCTATGCAGCCCCGTATGCAGGTAGCGCAACTCCATGGGAAAAGCATTTTCGAAATGCCGGATAACAGGTGGCGTGGATGAATTCCTCGACCCAATGACTTCCACAAGATCGAACTGAAACGGTGTCTTCGGCAGCCTACGCAGATAATGTGCCGCCGCACGGCAGAGCGCATGTCGCTTGCGCTTATCCATCGCCGCCCGTCCCCCGCCGTAAAGCAAGGAGCCTCGGGTCTTGACTTCAACGAAAACGAGCATCTCCGTTCCGCGGATCGAACAGAGCGCAAGAAGGTCAATTTCATCGCGGAAGATCTTCACACGTCGCCCAACGATCTTCATACCTTTTTTCGTCAAGGCATCTGCGGCAACCTGCTCGCCCCAGAGCCCAATCTGTGCCGACTCTGGTGTTTCAGCGGTGCCAACGCGCTCGGTGGCAGAGTCTCCACCCTTCCACTTTGCAAACCACGCCTTGAATTGAGGCAGTCGTGCCATGTTCGAAAACCGCTAGGGTTCAATAGCAAATTTTTTAATCAGACGCTGAAGATAGGCGCGCTCAATGCCCGCCTCGCGTGCGGATTTCGAGACGTTGCCTTCGTTTCGCTTCAGCAGTTTCAGAATATACTTGCGCTCAAAGTCGTCGACAAGGCTTGCCTTCTCTTCCTTGAACGGACGCATGCCAATCGTATCCTCGTCCTTCAGGAATTCGAGTGCCGAGCCGGATCCCTTATCCGAGATACGTCCGAGCCGACCGAGGTTCAAGCAAGCCGTGAGATCGATGGGGCGCGATGGGCTGTAGAACGCGCGATCGATGAGGTTGCGAAGTTCACGCACGTTGCCGGGCCACTCATGGCGACGGAGCACTTCCATCGAGGCGTCGAAGTCCGCAATGTCCTCGAGAGCATCTGCTCCATGAAGATCGCTGACAAACTTGCGCGCGAGTAGCGGGATGTCCTCTTTGCGACGGCGAAGCGGCGGGAGTTCGAGATTCACAACGCAGAGACGATAAAAAAGGTCTTCCCGGAAACGGCCTTCATTGACTTCAAGGTCCATGCGGCGATTCGTTGCACAAATAATGCGAACGTCGATCTTCTGGATCGCATTCGTCCCCACACGACGGATCTCACGTTTTTCCAGCACACGAAGCAACTTCGGCTGGAGCTCGGGAGCGAGGTCACCAATTTCGTCCAAGAACACCGTGCCACCGTTCGCATACTCGAATGCGCCAGGTCGGTCGGAAGCCGCACCCGTGAACGCCCCTTTCACATGACCAAACAGCTCGCTTTCAATGAGATCTTTGGCCAGTGCCGCACAGTCGATCACGACAAAAGGCTTCGTGGCACGCGGGCTGTGACGATGAATCTCCTCCGCGATAATTTCTTTGCCTGTGCCGGTTTCTCCCGTAATCATGATCGGGGCATCCGTCGGTGAATACGTCTCGGCAATGTAGAAAACGCGGCGCATCGCGACGCTGTGTCCAACGACAGTTCCGAAGGTGTCCGAAGGACTGATCTGGAGCTCGCGCGCTTCTTCAAGGGGGCAAAAAACGATCTTCGTGCCGCCGATCATGAGTTCTGCACCTGGATTCAAAAAAGCGCTGGCAATCCGAACGCCATTAACAAAAGTACCGTTCGTGCTCTCGAGATCGCAGATGTTGTAGCCGTGCTCATTCACCTTGATTTCGCAGTGCCGTCTTGAAACGGCGGAATCCTCGAGTTGTAAATCAACATTCTGGCCCGAACCCATGACAAAATCATCCTTGTCTACGGGGAACTCGCGCCCTTGGAGCGTACCCGAGGAGACGAGTAAAACCGTTTTTCGGACGCGTACGGGAGCGCCTTTTTTCTTGGCGGGGACAATCAGTGTTTGTGATGAATGCATGGCGCACATTATAACCTCAAGCTCGTTTTCTCGCAAGCACCGAGAATTGCCCCATTCGGCGATTTTACCACGGTTTCCAGGCTCGTTGTTTCAACCAGGTTAACGATGAAGCAATTGTCGCGCTCTGATTCGGCTTGATCCGAAAGGCATTCCATTTGCCGTCATGCTGACAATAGAGACATCTCCCACCAAAAGATTCGCCAGACCAGCTCTCTGCTGTGAACTCAACGAGAATGCGTTGCTCTACTTCGTCAACTTCACAAAGGCTCGGTTTTCGATGACACTGATACCAGCCGCTCGGCTCGGCAATAACAGGAATCGGAACCTCGAAAACATGAAACAGCACTTCAGGGACACTGAGCGAAATCTTTGTAGAAAATTCGTAATACTTAAGTGGCTTGCGCATTTCGAACGGCAAACGGAGAAGATTCGCTTTAGCAGCTTTGCGGATGCTGGCATCAAGACGTCCCAAACCGTGAAATGTGCCCTCGTTATCACTCGCTAGGCATTTTCCAACCCCATGAATTGTTCCCTTGAATTCTTGACTCCAGCTACCCGATCCTCGCTCAACTTCAAGGAGAAAACTGCCAGCTTCATTGGTAAGCGGCGTCACTCGAGCGATGACGATAAAATCGTCTACAACATCCAAATCGGTTTCGTAATAAAACCGTCCTCGCCGCGCTTGGAGCCGATACCGCAGTGCCGTAAGCACCGGAGATTCCTGAATCGCCGCCGTCAGACCCTCAACAACAGCTTGAGTTTCTTGGTCATCCAATTTTTTAACCGTCGGCCTCGCAGGGCGCTCCGGCCAACCACCATGTCTTCTTCCCATAATGTATAACTCCTCGTCACATTCGTTTTGTTAGGATTTGAGAGCCTCAGCCGACAAGCGTGCCTCTACATGATCGACGAAAGCCGATGCCTCCGCTACCAGAGCCGCCGTTCCGCTGGGTTCTCCCGTCAAGCAAAGCTGAAGCAGTACCACGTCGGGCCTTTCGAGCCAGTCCGAGAGCCGATCAACTGCACCGACAACAGACGCGATGTCGGGAGCCGAATCCGGTTGAGTCTCTAAAGTCAACGCATGAAGCGCCGTCGCGGCACTGCGGACAGCCTTGACCGCCGGGCCTGCCGCTTCATCCGTAAATCCACCATCAGAAAGCAACTTCGCCATTTTCAGCGCACGTTGCGCCTCTGCCAGTGGTTTTTCCGCGAGCTTCAGCAGCGCGACCTTCCGCAGAGCCTGCGAAGCCTCGCGAGGTTCTGAAGAGTAAACGGTTTTGGCTCCCTTGGACACAAACTGGATAAAACCCTGCGCTTCGAGCTTCTTGAGCAGCTCGAACACTTCCGGTGTCAGCACGGTGAGCTGATCGGGCGGCACATCAGCCCCGAAGGACTTCTTGATCTTCGCACGGACAAACCCCTCTGCCATTTCGTTGCCCACCGCAAGAAACGCCGACCCCGTCCCGGTGGCGGACTCCGTCATGCTGAGCTGGGATATTCCGGGATTCGACAAGCTGAGTTCGTCAGCAAGATGCTTCACCGGATTCTCTGGCCGCGTCACCGTCTGAACGAGCGGCTTGCCGA
>JBBQIY010000194.1:0-4635 GCA_038325415.1 Kiritimatiellia bacterium | reverse complement strand
GAGATTAAGGTGACGTCGTTGCTACTGGGAGAGCAGGCACCTTGCCTTTCAGCAGTGAGGCGCGGTGATGACACCGCATGTACAGGTCGATGGCTCGATTTGAGCCGAGGACGAGGAGGAGGACGAGGACGAGCATTAAGTGGGCCTGAATGTGCGTCCGCATGCAGACAGGTCGAGTCAGTATGAAGATGTAGACAAGCCCGCCGCGCAGATGTGTCGCGAACGACTTACTCAAAATTGCGAATTGTAATGCGCTCGTTGATATGGCATATTGTGTCACGTGAGCGAGGAGGCGATGATGAGCGTTTCGGAAAAAATAGCCAGAATTGAATTGAAACGTTCTCGATACGAATTTTGTTTTGTGCGTCGTCCCCGTGACCAAGCAACTCCCGATGACTTTCACCCGTCTCTATGTTTACAGATGGAGTAGTGACGATCCATCCTGGAAATACGACATGCTGGTTTGGAATCTTGGGTCTATAGATTATCCATGAAGTCCTTTGATATTAATGAAGAAGTTCTTACATGAAGTAGGCTCTATATCTCAGATATGAGAGCTACATAACGCACCCTGTCATGCAACTCTCGAAAATAGTGAATTGCAAGACACTTTACGGTATGATATATTGTAATACCTCAACAAGGAGGTGATGATGAGCGTTGCAAAAGTGGCGATAACCTTAGATAAAGATCTGTTAGTGACCCTGGATCGGCTCGTTCGACAAAACCGATTCCCGAGTCGCAGTAGTATTATCCAGCAGGCCGTTGCGGAAAAAGTGGACAGAATTGAAACGAATCGTTTAACGCGTGAGTGTGAGAAACTGGATCCCCGTGTTGAACAGGCTGTTGCGGAGGAAGGAATGTCACAGGAGATCGAAACATGGCCAGCATACTGAGAGGGGATATTTTTTGGGCTGATCTCAACCCAACGAGGGGTCATGAACAGTCGGGCATGCGACCTGTTCTCATCTTGAGTCAGGATGTCTTCAATCAAAAGTCTGGAACGGTTATCGCGATCACGTTAACGAGTCAGCCGCAACGGGCTTCTTTTCCTCTCTCACTTGAATTGACCAGTCCGAAGTTGCCCAAGCAAACCTGGGCTAAGATCAGTCAGATCAGAACGCTTTCGGTTGAACGGATTGAAAAGAAGCTCGGACACGTCTCGGATCAAGAACTGAAGCAGATCCTCGAAGGATTGAACGAGATCATTGGCTGATAAGCGCTCGGAAAAAGTGGATTGTTTTGGACAAGATTACAAGATTTACACGATTCGGGTAGGAGAATTGTGTGTGTGTGCTAGCGAAGAAACTCGAGTGAATGTTATCTCCGAGTTTTGTCTACAGACTTCGAAGAGAACGCGGCGAGGACGCCGCGTCTACTCTTGAATCTTGTTAATCTTATCTAAAAATTGATTTCGGCTACGCGTAGAGAATGCGAAATGACGCGATTGAATTCGCGGCGACGGGGACGTGAACGGGTGAGCCGTGAGGGGGTGCGGGGTTAAGCGCGAGCGGGCGTTCCAGGAGATCAACTTCGCGGACCGAACTCGGTGTTCCGAACTGCGGATTGAATTCAAGAGATGCGCTGCCGGCTTTGTCCGAGGTGTTGTGAACGCGAACAATGAATCCATTTCCGTCTTCAGCGCGTTTCAGACAATCAAGGACAATGCCGTCCCCCGTGCATTGCATAAAGGCCGCATCGGCGGGAAGCGGGCCGTCATGGCTGTCAGTGCCCACAACAAATAGCGGATGGTTAAAGGCCTGTCCCAGGGCCGTGACGGTGGCGAGGTCTGTTCCGCGCGGCACGAGCGAGAGGAGAAGCGAGGCGGCATGTTCGCCGACATCGGGGAGCGGATCCGGTTCGTAGGCTGAGCGGATCAGGTTGATTCGTAGCGTTCCGCCATCGACGGCATGACCGTATTTGCAATCGTTGCAAACGACCAGAGAATCGGGTTCCGACGCGGCCTCAAGCAATGCCCAGCGAAGTGCTGGCTTTTCCTGATCGTCCTTGACCGTTCGCGCCAATGCGCCAAAAGGAATCTCGTAGACCGACGTGGCCTCGCGAAGCACGGTGCCGACGGCGAAGCGGAGATTGGGGATGCCGCATTCGGCCGAGCCGCGCTCGAGCCATTCGGCCGTGAAGTCCATGCGCAGGGCGGTTTCGCCGGCGTTGAGGCGATACACGAGTTTGACGCTAGAGCGCTCGATGTGATATTGCACTTCGACGGATGCCGTATCGGGGCCGTTCATGACGCCGCGTATCGAGGTGACGTTTGGAACGTTCATCTTGCGAGCCGAGTTGATGTTCCAGGCGCTAAAGCCGCCAGACTGCTCAACGGCATATTCTAAACCGATGCCGACCGTCGGGTCGACCATCTCAAACTGATTGGTTTTGTCAAACAAGGATACGATGCGACCTGTCATCGTATCGAAGCGCACGGAAAGTCGGTCGCTCTCAAATCCCACGGCGATGCGTTCACGGGATATGTAGCTACAGTGGTTTGGCTGGGTGGTCAATTTAACGTAGGGGGCGTTTTCAGTGGATCTCGACTCGGCATCGTCCTCGCGAAAGACAACGGTTGTGTAGCCCATTGGGGGTACGGTTAGACTGGCCCCATATTGTTGGAATACATGGCCCATCTCGTGTCCTGTTCCAAGAAACTGGACGCGCAAAGGGCTGTTGTGAGAGTCCACCGCATTGTAGCGCATCGCACGGAAGGACTCGGACGTTTCGTGCAAGTCACGATCCCACAGTTTGAATTCAACGGTTTCCTTTCTTTCTGTGGCCGTGGTGTTGAACACGACGAACGGACGGTCGAGAGAAAGTCCGTGACCGTGCGCTGAACTAATGGCGCCGTCCTTTGCCCCGATACCTGCGCCGCTTCCGAAGCCATCTACGGCGAAAAAGGCAGGCCGTTGTGGCAGGGTCTGGACACTGCCACGGGGATGGGCTGTCGCGACTTGCGCCGCCAGCGCGCGTAACGTCTGCATGAGGGTCGAGGTCGTGAACGCCATCGTTTCTTGAAACTGTCCATGGCAGTACATCCGCGAGTCGCGGACACAGGAGCCGGGCAGAATGTCGTGGAAATGGGTGAAAAGGACGCGACGCCAGTTCTCGTCAAATTTCGAGGTGATATCCGGCGGCAAGAGGGGATCGACACCTGCGGCGGCTGCCCATGCGGTGACGGTCTCGGCATCCAGCATTCGGCCTTCGCCGATCCGGTTATCGCGTTTGATGAGAGCTTGCGTCGTGTAGCAACCGGTCATCTCGGTGTTGAGTTCACCCTTCAGAACGGGTAAGTCGGCGGCGAGGGGTTCTAGCTCGGCAAAGAAGGCGCGGGTGGTTGAGAACAGGAGTGTCGGGAAGATCGGCCAGGCGTTCATTTCCTCGAGCATCAGCAGATCCCGGCGGGTGGGGCCACCGCCGTGGTCACCGACACCGTAGACGATCTGACTGACACTGATGTTGTGATTCTCCTGCATTAAGTTCATGACGTCGAGTACTGTGTTTGAGTCGATGATGCAGTTGTAACCACGACGCTGATCGTTTTTCGCGAGGACGCGCGACCCGTCCGTTCCGACCCACCAGAAAGCCTCGGGTACGGGCTGGTTCTCGAAGCCGGGACGATGTAGGTAGATTTGGCGGACACCGCCGCGGACGAGGTAGTTGGGTTCGGTAGCAGAATGGCCGAAGGTGTCGGGAGCCCAACAGATTGAGACGTCTTCGGGTGAGAGGTCGAAATGCTCCTTCATGTAGGCGCGAGTCTGGAGCAGATGGCGCACAAGGGCTTCTCCTGAGGGGAGGTTCATGTCGTTCTCGACCCAATGCGAAGCCGTGACCTCCCAGCGTCCTTCGCGGATGAGTTCGGCGATTCTCTTGAACATGACCGGATCGAACTGGCGGACGATTTCGTAGACGCTGGCTTGCGATTGTGAGAACTTGAAAGCGGGGAACTCGTCCATCAGCGTCAAAACGGTGCGGAACGTATCGAGGGTCACCATGACCGTTTCTGGCCATCCCCACATCCAGTTCATGTCGATATGGGCGTGTCCCACGCAATGCACCTTGAATGTCTTCGCGGCCTTAGCGAAGGGCGTCAGCGCAGTTTCGACTTCGGAAATGAAAGAGGGGAGCGTGGTGTGCGGTTGCGCGTAGGCGATGACGGCTTCGGCCTTGCTCAGTGCATCTGCCCAGAGTTTATTTTCAGGCGCTTGCTTCACCATCCATTCGGCCATACGGATCTGGGAACTCAGTCTCAGCCACCCTGCCTCATCCTGCCAACGTCCTTCATTGCGCCATTGATTAAGTGTTTTCATGTTTTATTTTTCTTGTTTCAAGAGATAAGGTTTCTAATGGTTATGGCGGTGGCAGGGTCTGGTGAGGCTTCGCGCCAGAGCCCCTTGAGGAGTTCGTCCGCGGTTTTGCCTTCTTCGAGCGAAAGGAATCTGAGCGCGGCGGCTGCACCTTGGGCATATCGTGCCGGGGTGATGCCCTGCTCAAGTGCGAGTCGCATGGTGCCGATGAGTCTGTCATTCCAACCGAGCTTGCGACGTGTGTCTCGTGTGATGCGATCAACTTGATCCCGGAGATTCGGGTTGATCATTCGTTGCATCAAATCTTCGGCATACGCCCGAT
>JBBQIY010000193.1:0-4662 GCA_038325415.1 Kiritimatiellia bacterium | reverse complement strand
ATGATGTCGAAAAACTACAACAGCTATTGTATGTAGCTTAGTCTGTCTCCTAAGGGCGTTTTCGGTAGATATGGATATGGCAATAAAACAATAAAAAGAAACTTATTGGCATGAAACGTTGATAATATTACAATATTCTTGTATCTTGTTAATAAAAAATGGGTATAACGGTTTTTATCTGTATTATAAGAGATTTGTGATTACAAACAAAAGGGAGTTGTTATGATTAACCAGAGAATTCGTCAAGCACGGATGATCTCGGGGTTTAGCCAAGACGAGGTCGTACAGGCGCTTTTTGGGCGTGGCATTGTTTTAACCAAGGCCGCTCTCTCCAAATATCTTATACCTCTATGCGACAGATGAGAATTAAGCTTTTAGAATCTTTTAACAATAAAATCTGCCTTGGATCCTTGACGAAAGTAACGGCGGGTGGGACTCCATCACGCGATAATCCAAGCTACTGGAATGGAGATATTCCTTGGATTAAGACTGGAGAACTTAAAGATAGTGACATTGCCAAATCCGAAGAACACATAACACAATTTGGAGTTGATAATAGCAGCGCTAAACTGTTTCCGCCAGATACCGTTCTTATTGCTTTGTACGGACAAGACCAGACACGAGGACGAACCGGTAGACTTTTGATTCATGCAACTACCAACCAAGCTTGCTGTGCGATACTCCCTAATTCTGAACTGTTCGACGCCCGATTTATTCAATTCTGGCTTAGAAGTCTCTACATTGATCTGAGAGAAGAGTCACAAGGAGGTGCGCAACCTAATTGGAATGGTGCACTTATAAAGAGGTTGGAAATTGCATTGCCTTCGATTTCCGAACAACGTCGAATTGTAGCTGAGCTGGATACTCTCCAGTCCCAGATAGACAAACTTAAGCAACTTCAAGCCGAGACGGCTGCCGAACTTGACGCCCTCATGCCCTCCATCCTCGACCGTGCTTTTAAGGGAGAGTTGTAATCCCGAACATTCTCTATTCAAGATTACATTAAGGCGATTGCGTGTGGCAGGGTCGACACGCTACCACGCCGCCCTTTCTGCCGTCATAGTTGCACCTCGCCCGTTATTATAATCGCGAACATTTTTTGTTCAAGATTAAATTAAAAGAGTTGCATGTGGCAGCGTGGACACACTGCCACAAACTCTCAGAACGTCGATTAGTCATTTTCAGCTTTATGGCGACGACGATTCCTTGTATAATCCACCCCATGATGAAACGAAAATGCTTTCCGATAGGTCTTCTGACGATAACGTTCGCTGTTGTGTTATTGGGCTGTGCCCGCCGGGAGCTGCGGCCTGATATCGTTCTGGTGACGGTGGATGGCAACATTGGCCTTTGTTCGGGCACTGATGCCTCGAAGGCGATTGTTTTTCCGAACGCTTACACGACATCGCCGTCCACGCTACCGGCTGCAGCCTCGGTACTCACCGGCTTGTTGCCTCCGGAGCACGGTCTTCGCGTCAATGGGGTAGGAGCACTTTCTCCAGATCGTAAGACGCTTGCAACGGAATTGTCGGCCGCAGGATTCGAATGCTCGGCATTCCTTTCCTCTGCTGCGCTCGATCCGCGTCATGGCCTCACGAATGGCTTCTCTCGGTATGACTTGAAGATTTCGCCGGCCGAACGAGCCTCTGCGATGACCCGTACGCCAGCTCAGGTCGTCGATGCCGTAGCCGAATACCTTAAGACCGCGACGAAAACGAAGCCTAAGTTCGTCTGGGTGCATGTCTCTCCGTATGCAGGCGTGGCGTTGACAAACGCGATGGCGGTGACCGAGGCAGAAACAAAAGCGCAGAGGGAGATCAGTCGCCTCTTCGGGCTATTTGCCGACAAGACCACCAAAGCAGTCGTCCCGCTTTTCGGGCTTGAGCCAGAGGCAAAATTCCAAAGCATGTCGCTCGGCGAATCTGCCACACGGGTTACGGTGGCCCTTTCTGGCCTTGGCCGTAACGGCACCGACGAAGCGCTCCTGTCGATTGCGGACGTGAAGGCGATGCTACTGAATCCGCAAGCCGGCCCTACGTCTCATCCCGTCTACAGCGAGACCGTGATGCCGTGGTATGTCTTCCGTCTGCCTCCGTTGCAGTTCGTTCGTGGCAGTGTCCCGACTCTGCCCCCGCTTGGGCTTGAGAAGGTGTCGTTGCAACCCCTGGCAGGCCAAGTGGAGATGATGGCGTTGAAGATGAATGGACATCTTGGTGAGGGACTCATTCCCGCCTATACGAACGCCACTGGTGCGGTGGCGCTAGATGAAGCGGGAACTCAGCTTCTGGGTCGGGCCGCGACAGCCTTTACGCTTTCTGGAGCAGACGGAGTGGGCTTTTTGGCGGCACTTGTGAAGGACAATCCCGGCGTTCCGATCTATCATGAATTTCTTGGAAATTTAAAGTGGCATCTCCGCGACTATACAGCGGCCTGCAATGAGTATGCAAAGGTTTCGGAATACGGCGTGAACATGGTGGGCGCCTATCGGCAACAGTCGATGTGCCACATGGCCATTGGTAACATTCCGCAGGCGATTGACAAAGCGGAGACCGCCTTTTTGCTGAACCCGGACGACCCCGTGTTGCGGCGCGGTCTTGCCCAGATTCTTTTCAATGCTGGGGCGTCGCTGCTCACGCAAAAGCAGTATCAATCTGCAGGGGAATGTTTGAATCGCGTCTATTGGCTGGAGCCACGTAATACCGACGTGATGCTACAGCTTGCGAGGTTGCAACTTGATGTTGGACAGACCAACGCCGCTATCGGGCTCCTTAACGGCGTTATGAAGATCAAGCCTCAACATGTGCTTACCAAGCGGATGCTCGAAACGCTGAAGCAATAGTCGAGAGTAGGGCGTAGGACGTACGGCGTAGGGCGTCGTTTTGGTAATTCGTAATTTCCCCGTGCCTGTTCTGAATGCTTTATGTTAAACTAGCTGCCCTCCTATGGCCTTCACCGTTTACACAATTTACAAACCGATTTTCAAGCTCTGGCGCGCGCGACGCTTCAAGTTGTTCTGCCAGACATTCGGGTTGTCTTCGGAGACAGCGGCAACTTCCAACGTGACCTTGCTCGATGTCGGTGGCTGGCCTGGTGACTGGGTTCCGCGCCCTCGCATTGTGGCGCACATTGACACGCTAAACCTCACGCCGCCTAATTACGATCCCGCCAACCATCCCGATCTTTCCTTGCGCGTCTTGGTGGGGGATGGATGTTGCATGGAATTCGCTGACCTACAGTACGATATCGCTTACAGCAACAGCGTCATTGAGCATCTCGGCACTTGGGAGCGACAGCAACAGTTTGCAACTGAGATCCAGCGTGTCGGACGGCGTGTCTGGTGTCAGACGCCCGCCTTTGGATGTCCTATCGAACCGCATTACATGGCTCTCTTTATCCACTGGTTGCCGAAGCGCATCCAGCGACGACTCCTACGTCATTTCACGCCCATGGGGTTCATCTCGCATCTCACACCCCAAAAAGCCGATGCTTGGATTGCTGATACTCGTCTTCTCTCCAAACGTGAAATGCGTAAACTCTTCCCGTCTTGTACCATCCGAACCGAGTGGCTCGTTCCCTATTTGATTCCAAAATCTTTCATCGCTTACCGCTGAGATCTGGAGGGAGAGACCGCTGCGGCTACCAGCGGACCCCCGACTCGCGACTCGCCACTAGCGACTCTACGGCCTTTTCGTACTCCGCAAGCGAGGCGCTGCGTTGAACGGCGCGGAGGACGGTGGTCCCGTTTTCGAAATAGGCGTGGGTGTATCCCCACAGTTCTTTCATGCGCCCGAGCACAGGTACGGGTCCGAAAAGTTTCGAGCGATAGATTGCGTATAGCTCGTTAACGAACGAGGCGATGCGCTTGGAATCGCGTGGCAGAGTCGCGACACTGCCACGGTCGGAAGTTTCCCAGGCGCGGATCTGCTCGGGTAGCGTGGGGTCGGCGACAAGGCCACGCCCCAGCATCACGCCGGCGAGGGTAGGGAAGCGCGTCACAATGCGGGCATAGTCGGCGACAGTGAAGATATCGCCGTTGTAGATTACTGGAACGGAGAGTTGCGGCAAGACGGTGGCAAACGCTTCGACGTCAACTTCGCCGTCGTACATCTGTACCCCCGTGCGCGGATGGACAATGAGTTCTTTGAGCGGGAATTGCGAAATCAGCGCCGCACGTTTTGCGAGGGTGTCTTTCGACTTCACGCCCAGTCGGATTTTGACGGAGAAACCACCTGGCATAGCTTCGCATCCGGCTTCGAGCATCTGACGGAAGTTGTCTTCGTTCTCTGGAAGACCGCTGCCGCGTCCCTTCTTTGCAACGAACTTCCACGGACAGCCGCAGTTGAGGTTCATCTCGTGATAGCCGAGATCTTGGAGAGCCAGCGCCATGACGCGCAGTTGCTGAGGATCCTTGCCGATGAGTTGTGGCATGGTCTTGACTCTTCCACAGGCCTCCGGCATAATATCTCTGAGCAACTTCGGCATGATGCGATCACCCGCCACGAGCGGAATGAACGGAGCCAATGCGCTAGCGAGGCCGCCGAACCGCTCAACATAGAGGGATCGGAATTCCGAGACGGTGACTCCTCTGAGGGGAGCCATGGAAATCGGTGGATTCACAGACGCATCTCCTGAAAGTTTGACTTTCGAGTAAACATGAAGATC
>JBBQIY010000192.1:0-4692 GCA_038325415.1 Kiritimatiellia bacterium | reverse complement strand
ACACTTCAAGCGGGGTCTGGCGCTACCACAAAAAACCAATGGTACTACCAGCCAACCTGAATGATTGGTGCTTTGCTGAGCGCGCCACAGAACGGGTATGTCATGAGAGAAAGCCGCTTCCGCTGACCGATCTGCTCGCGCAAGCGGAATACTGGTTAAGCGAGCATGACCACGGCGTGCCCTGTAATGACCTCACTTTAGCCAGTGCGAGCGAGGTGCTGCGCTGGTTTCTGGTGCCTGCCGAAGTCACAAATGGCGAATTTGGAAGCGGGGAGCTCGCACACAAATGACACTTATTCCGGGAATGTGGAGCGTCGAGTCGCAACGAGTTGATTTGATTTGTTCAAACAGAAATTGATTAAAGAGTTTAGAGTCGGCGGAAGGATAAGCATCGAAATTCGGCCAAGTTCGGTTAGTAGGCACACCAATGTTGTTCGAGGATCGGTTGATGCATACGCAAGGTGGTGACCCAGTTTGATATGGCGGTCACGCGTAATTTGTATGCTTCAGTTTGGTTCGGTTCCGCGACGTGCCACCCGTTACTCCAAGGCCCTTCTCGTATTATGATCTGCAGGGCCTTTGCTTTTTGGCCTCTTTCATTACCTGGTAAAAGGTTCCCAATGGAAAAGACATCTGGCCCATTCCCGATTGATGCATTGCCAGCCCCACAGGTGGCGACGACCGGGGCGCTTTTTCCAGGATTTAAGCGAAGCGCGATACAGGTCAATGGTATTACCATCCACACTCTGGTGGGCGGACAGGGTCCCGCACTTTTGCTATTGCATGGACATCCTCAAACGCTTGCGTGCTGGCATAAAATCGCTCCGGCGCTTGCAAAGAATTTCACTGTGGTTCTTACTGATCTGCGCGGCTACGGCGACTCGGGAAAGCCCGATGGTGGCGAGAATCACATCGGATACTCGAAGCGTCTCATGGCCCTTGATCAAGTCGGAGTGATGCGACAACTTGGTTTCCCCCGATTCAAAGTCGCGGGTCACGACCGTGGTGGGCGAGTCGTTCACCGGATGCTACTTGAACATCCCGAAGCCAAAGAGCGGGCCGCTGTGGTCGACAGCGCACCTACAGCCACGATGTATGCATCCGCGAATATGGAATTTGCGACACGTTACGTTTGGTGGTTTTTTTTGATTCAACCTGCTCCTTTGCCAGAAAGACTGATTGGCTCAAATCTAGATTTTTATCTTGAACACCATATCAACAAGCAAAATAAAACTCCCGGGGCTATTACGCCCGAAGCGTACGCGGAGTACCGTCGCTGCTACACAGCAGAGACTTTGCACGCCGTCTGTGAGGATTATCGAGCTGCGGCATCAATTGATCTGGAGCATGACGCGGCTGATTCTGATAAGAAAATCCAGTCACCCTTGCTTGTGTTGTGGGGTGACAAGGGCGTCGTCGGGAAGATTTATGACGTTCTTGAAACGTGGCGGGAAAAGTCAGTTGATGGTGTCGTTAGTGGCGGTAGCCTGCCTTGCGGCCACTATCTCGCTGAAGAGGCTCCGGAGCTGACGTTAACCGAGCTACTGCATTTCTTCCGCACAGCTTAAGCGCTACTGATGGGAGGAGGATATTCTTGCCGCGATTCTTCGGTTATCACCCTATTCCCGCCTCTTCCGCGATCTTTTCGCGAGCGAGAAATGTCTGTCCGAAACCGCGCGTTGTGACGGGTCTTGTTTGCAGGATGCTGATTTTTCCATAGGCAATCCCAAACTCGATATCCTGTGACAATGCATAATGGTCTTCCAAGGCGATTGCGATATTAGCCCAAATGTCATTTTTTGCCAGACACGGCACGTCGCGCAGATTGCTTTCGACCGGCATGATCGATGTCCCCTTGCCGGAGGAATGCTGCTTGACCATGAACGACTTGTTTCCGACGTTAACGCTCATCACCGTACAGTCAGCTTTGTCCACATAGTATCGGTCTACGTTTACAACTCCAGAAACGACCCCTTCGCCGAGACCATAGCCGGCTTCAATCACGATCACATCTCTGCCGCTGACCGGGTCCGTGGTGAAGATCACCCCGGAAACCTGCGAGTCGAACATCTGCTGTACCACGATTGCCAATTTGGCTGATCCTTGCCGAACAATGCGATCGCGCTGGTAGAGAATTCCCCGTGTCAGCCAAAACGAGGCCCACACTTTCTTTACCCAATCCAATAGATCCGTGGGACTGACGAAGAGATACGTCTCCGCTGCTCCGGCAAATGCTGCCTCTTCCATATCTTCCTGGAGGCCGGAAGAACGCACGCTGAGGAAGCTTTCGTGCAATCCGCAGGAGTCGACCGCCTCCGTTATATCCCGTCCTAAACCGGCGTCAGCACTCATCTGGCCGCTGTGTATCAAGTCCCGAATGCGTTCAGAAGCGTCCTCAATCTTCAGGTGTTTGTCAGTTTCCGATATTTCTTGAGTCGCAAGAATCGCCTCGATCATTGACGTCAGGCGCGAATACGCCTCGTGAATTCCGTTTTCTTCAAGAAACCGATCGAAGGCATGGGTCGTTATCATGAACGCTGGAGGTATCGATGCGCCTAGGCGTTTGACGATTTGTGCAATCTCTCCCAGATTTGCACCCTTCCCGCCGACTAGCTCAACACAATCGGCATCAACTTCGTTCAGCAACAAGACAGAGCGCTGAATTTGTGCGATCCGACTTTTCTTTACTCGCGTCAGTTCGTCGGCCGCGATTTGCAAATGGGCAACCATGGCCCTCGCCACAATGCCTTCCTCCCACATTCGTTTGAGTGTTCCGCTCAGTACCACCTGAAGTTCGCGCTTCATCCTGTAATACGCATCGTCATGTTGGCCGGCCGGGTCCTCTATGTCGACGAACTGCTGAACATTGGCGTATTGGCTCAGCAGAAATACCTTGCCAGCGGCACCCGGATACCTATCAACCACGAATTGAACATGGGCCCTCTCCATCGCCAGAATCAAATCGGCCTCGCGGATATCGGTTTCCGCAAGACCTCTGCTTTGGTGACTCGACGCGATGATTTCGTCTTCGAACAGCAGCAGTGCCTGGCTACTGTCGGACATCGGCCTGCCTTCCTGTGCTGCGACTCCACGGGAATGAACAGTGACACCGGTTATTCCGTCGGTAATCAGCATGTTTTCCAAGAGGAATTCGGCCATCGGGCTGCGGTCTATATTGGCCATACAGACGAGTAATACATTCACTGGCTTCATGTCTCCGACTCGGTGTCCGAGACGACGCAGCGCCTTACGCATGGCTGGCAGATCCGCTTCCGTCAAATCGCGCCTCGTCAGGGCTTCAACGTCTTGCAGGGCCTCTGCTTTCAGCAGGGCTATTCGTGGATGCCGTCGCAAGATCTGAATTCGCTCTTGGATTGCCGTCAGTCGCGGATCGCATAGATCGAGGCTCTCCATCAACATTTCAGCTTTAGCCCAAAGGCGTTCGACGATTGCAATGGTGTTGAGCGCTCGCCAGAGTACAGTAACCGTAGCAATGTTGTGTTCGACTTCCGACAAGAGTCCTTCGAGTTCGGCAAACGAATTCTCTGAAACGGTCTTGATCAGCGTGGCGATGTTGTCCGTTCCGCCTTTCGGGAGGCCGCCTGCCTTTCCTCTAGCTGCAATGTCCCGGCGCGCGCGGCGGACAATATCAATCAGTTGCGTTCGGACGGCAGGATTAGCCCGGGTGCTCCATAGTGCTTCAGCCAATATCAAAACAAGGCCGTCGGAGACGATCTGTTCGCGCGTATCGTGGGTGTCCGAAGCCAACGATGCTGTGGCTAACCACGCTTCCAGATTGGCCGGGGAGGTTTCTCCCGAGACAACCTGATGAATCAATTTGTGTAATGGTTCCAGAGGAATTCCGGCCATTGGGATGATCGAGACGATTCCCTGCGATGCCCAGACCATCACTACACTTCCTTCGCTAATATCGATTATTTCCGAGGTCATCGACTCACTGACCCAGAAGCCTTCATCGGTTCTGAAGGTTCTTCCAGGACGTCTTTCCTCGATGCGGACAACGGTGCCTCCCGACGATTGCAACCACTCGGCGTGCGGCAAAATCAGCGAAGGGATACCGTATTCCCTGGTCGTGACCCCGGCGTGGCAGAGCAGACCGCCGCTGGTGACCAGAACCGCTTCAGCCATTCGAATGGCTTCAATATCTTCGGGTGTCGTAAATGGAAGCAGCAGAACCCGTCCTTCACCATTCTGCGAAACCGAGCAATAGTTACGATCAAATGTGATGCGCCCTACTCGGACGGATCCGTCGCCAACAGACGCGGCCAAGCCCCTGACGGTCTGCCCGCTGAATCCAGCGGGCACCCGCGACTGTTCAACCAGCAAGCGATGCGAAATGAGCTTGCGGAATGCAGGGATCCGTATTTTGGCAGGGACTGAATAAGCACTTTTGCTCAGCAATCTCTTCAGGCTGGCATGGGATAGCCACTTTCCGCCGTTGGTTTTCGTTAAGTAATGACCAAATGCGTACAAGACTGAGCGATTATGATCGTCGGCCAAACCGTATATCACCAACCATTCGTTAGGCGCTACCTCGTGCTGTGCTCTCTCCACCTTAAGCTGGTCGATGCTTCCGATCGTATCGAAATCCAGATGGAGATCGGTCTCTTTCAACAGTACCGCGGTGAGCAGCGCTTCGTGCTCGTGGGCCAATACTCTCTGGATTATCTC
>JBBQIY010000191.1:0-4713 GCA_038325415.1 Kiritimatiellia bacterium | reverse complement strand
AACTCTTTCTTCTTCAATCCCGCCTTTTCATCCCCATCCCCAGCACTCTTCTCATCCATCTCCGCCATGGCTGTGGCTCCCTGAGCGGCAATCGGTGCTAAGGGGAACGGTAGGTTTTCAATATCGGAAACGACACGAAAGAAAAAATACCCCAGCGTGTATCGCTGTAAAAAGCCCGTGAACAGGGTGAACGCCACGAGGGCAATCGGGATGAGCCAATCCTTGTGGAATAAATTGCGTTCCAAAATCGCCGCGCTATCCGGCGACGGCACAAACCACGTCGGGAAAGCATGCATCATACCGGCATCGCGCACGGCGTTACTGGTGACCAGGAATGCACGGTAGACCACAAACCCGAAAGGTCCTCCGGGAAAAAGCGCATTGGCAGCCACCATGATACCGGCTGCATGGAGCAACACAACCAGTTCCTGTTTGGACATGGTCTTCATCGCGCGTTTGGCAATCTGGGCAAACAGAATTACCGTAACCCAGGTTCCAGCCGCTCCCATGCTGCCACCCGTCATCAGGGAAAGATAAATCGACCCCGGCAACATCACCAAACCACAGAAGATGATCCCGACCACGGTTGACCAACCAAACCCACTCTTGAATTCCTTCGGAACCTCAAGAAGGTCGCGGTACTGCTCAAGTTCCTTGTCGACACGCTCTCTAGCCATAAGTATTCTCGTGCCTCTCGAATTTTAAATTTTCACTTTTCATTTTTAAATTCTCAATTCTCAATTCTCAACTCCCCCTTCGCTTCCGCAAACATGGCTGCACGTTCCTCCGGCGCCACCGCCCGCCAATGCAGAAAATGGGTGCGCAACAAACCCACGAAAATGTGGTTAAGCCGCTTCCAGTTCTCGAGGGTACCTGACTGGCGCGTGAGAAGGATTTCGGCTACAAATTCGCCCGTTTCAGAGTCCGTCGGCATGGCGATTTGCAACTCTTGAGAAACGCCCAGATCAAACGGCTTCAGCCAAACAGGCACACGAATCGTGGGAATATAGCCATCCTTATTGAGAGGATCCGTCTCGTCTGCAATGCCCATGGTGGAATTACCGGTGAAAAATTGACCCGAGCTGCCTTCGCCGTGATCGATGAAGGAGCGCCGGAAGAACGCCAGAACGGCGATGCGGTCTTGCCAGTCAAACGTGAAGGGCAGACGGAAGCGCAAACGGTCACCCTCGGGTTCGGGAAGGCGCCATCCCAGATCATCTCCAGGCGAGGCAATCTTCATCGCGGTCCTCGCTGGAAACCAGGTGGAGAGGAAAACGGAGCCCGCAATCGCGAGGGAAGCATAGATCGTCCCGAGCGACGTGAACGTCATATTCAGCCCGCCCGTGAGGTTCATTGCCGTCAGCAACTTTCCAGTACCCTGGCTCAGAATATACCCCAGAACAGAGCCGACGACGGCATAGACGAAGGCCTCGGCAAAGAACATGAAGAAGATATGGCGCGGTGCAATCCCGACTGCATTGTAGACGAAAATCTCCTCCTTGCGCTCGTAGACGGAACCGCGGATCGTATTGAGTACGGTGATGGCGGCAATGATCAAGGGAATCAACATATCGATCAGTCCGACGAAACTACTCTCTCGTGCGCGTTTGCCGAAAAAGGCAAACCCGTCGAGTCCGAAGTAGGTCGCCCGCCCGCTCTGTTCCATGTACTGGCGGATTTCCTCACGGCCATCGCGCGGTGGGAGGTCTTCAGGGAACGTCACGGCGACGGACACGATGCGCGGCAGCAACGAGGGAATCTGCGTGTCTAACTCGGGTGGAGCGATGATCACATTATCACCCGCGAGGCGCGGATCGTCGGCGCCGGCCAGAATCGTATTGAAATCCAGCCGATTCAAATCGCGCAATCCGCGGATGTCGAAGGGAAGCAGATTCTGTCCGTCCAGATCCAGAAGGGCATCCAGCATACCGCCGTCAAAGAGGCCGCACACGGGGAACGTCTTGCCGTTGATCTCGACGGATACGTCATCGCCAGCCTCTACACGCTCAGGCTGGATCCCCAACCGCTCGGCCATCGCCAAGGGCAATAGAACCGGTACGGGACGACTACTATCCGCCGCCTCGGCAGGAAGGAACCAGCGCCCGCGCACCCGCAAGGATGCTGCCAGCGGTTCTTCTGGATCGAGCATGAGGATCGAGTTCGGTCGGGTATCGCGAATCACGTCGTCCGTACGCCGAACGACGTGAATATCTGGGTACAACCGCTCACGCGTTTCACCGTCTTCACGCCCCATCACAGCCAACCGTGCGGTCACGCGATAGCGATCACCGTACTTGGTGCGCAAAGCAAACACCTCAGAGCCCTCCACCGGACGGAACTCCTCGTTTTTGACCACAAACCCAGAGAAGGGAGCCTTGCCGACGGCTACCGACGATTCGACAATATCATTCTTCACCGAGGTGAAACAGATCATCACAAACGTGATCAGCACCAGCGTACCGCACGTCAGCATTGTCCGCAACCGGCGTCGGTGCATATTGTTGAGCCCCAGCATAAAGGCCGTCATGATGGCACCGGCCTTATTGACTTCCGCAGCCGTCACTTGCCCGCGCTGTTTCCGAATGCCCTCCAAGTTTTCTTTGAATTTGCTTGAGAACATGGCCAGAATGCCGGTTGAGATCAGGAGAATGATGAACCCGAGCAGGATCATCAACGAGGAACGGATCATCGCAAACGCCGGATGCAAGAACTTCAGGAGCATGAATGCGGTCAGGAATATGACGACGTGCGCACTGAGCTGTTTGCGGATATCGGGAAACCCGAACACCAGCTTTTCAAAGAAAAAAGCGAAGGGAACGAGAAGCCCTAGATACCAGAGGATACCCGCCACCGCTTCGAAAATGTTCTCGCGAAGAACCGGATGATTGAGCGTCGCGTACGTCACCGAATCCCGGGCACGCAACGTAGCATCTCGCTGCGAAACCCCAGATTCTTCTGAGGATTTCAGACGGGACACGCTACGATCCTGAAACTCGTGCGTCAACGCGTCAGCCATGCCGTAATGATCTTGCACGAAGAGCCGCTGCCCGTTAACCCGAACCATGGACTGAGCCACTTCGCTGGCAACATTGCAGATCCTCGGCGTCTCCGCCGCCAGAAAACCGCGTCCACGAATCTCGCTCCCCGGACGAGCAGCCTGACGAATCGAAAGATCCTCCGGGGTGTCGTCCACTGTCGCGCCCAGCATGAAAGCCCGAGTCGTCTGGACGAGCTCGTTCTCCGCCGACCCCGCTTTCAGCTCGACATAGAAGTACTCGTCGGGAGGAATAAAGCTCGTCAAGATGCTCTCCGCTTGCGGCATCACAAAGAAACTTTCAAACGCATTCAAGCCCTGAGTCTTCACGAAACGCGCCGCAGCATAGTTTCGCATGCTCTGCGGATTGATCAGATCAAACAGCGTAACCGGTACAGCGCGGAAACAGACAATATTCACATCACCGGCCAATGATCCAGGCCCCAACTTCATCGAGGCATAGAGTCGCTGTGCCTTGGGTCCCTGATCCTTGACCAAGTGAATTGCCCCCCCCGCATTGAACGCCAACGCATCCGGGCTGTACTCATAAACATTTCCCACAAACGGACTGAAGCAATACTCCCGCTCATAATGCCCGTAGACGTCGCTCAGCATGAGCAACTGGCCACTCGCGCCGCTATCGATCCGCACACTGCCGTTGATCGGTGCGCAGCCTACAAGTGCCCCAGCTAGCGGGTAGTTCGGAATGATGGACGACCCGACATTCGCCACGTACACATTGCCGCTGAACGAGAGGGTATTGCCGAGATTAAAGGTGAACGGCTTATACGCGCCATTGCCATAAGCCGCCGACAAGACGGTGGCACCGAACACCCGAAGCGAGTCGCGTAGTGAGGCCATGTCGCGCATCCAGGGTTGCTCGAATGGGTACGCAAACTCGGCGTAGGAGTTCCCATGACTGACGACACTGTAGGCGGGATAACCCGCCATTGCCCAAAGATCCGCCTCGGAGTCTTGGCTCGACATTGCAGTAGCGACAACATCGCCGTAGTTGCGTGATTCCGTGAAGTACAGCGACAACTTGCCGTCCAGCCCCAACTCTTGAATGGCCGCCTGTAGAGCCTGACGGGCCGGTTGCCCCCCGCTGCCGTGATTGACCCTCCGCCCCATGGTGAACGTCAGCGCCTCAGGCGTGTCGCTCGCAGACTCACGCGGTATCAACTCCTGTGCCAGCACCACAAGTTGCTTGTAGTTGGCAAAGACCGTGTTCATCTCCAGACTCTGCGCCAACGCTCGACGCTCCGTTTCGTGGTGTCGGCGAAGCTCGGCAAACCGCGCGTCCATCAGGCGCGCAAGATTGACCTCGACAACAAACAGTGCCTGATCTCGCAACAGCCGATCCAGCCCGAGTCCCGCACAGGAAAATGCCTTATCGTACCGCTTACGCGCCGCCTGGTAAGCGGCAAACGCCGGACTATTGAGCGCAACGCTTTTTTCTTCTTTCTCAAAGGCAATCTTGGCGGTCAGCATCTGCTCCGAACGCTCAAAGACAATCGTATTCAAGACGTACAGAAGCTGTTCCGTGAAAAGCGTTTGCAACCCAGCTTCGAGACCCGCTAGAATTTCGGGTGCACGCGAAGCCGCGGCATCCCCCGTCAGGGCGGCAAGTAACGGTGTACAGGCCGCGATGCGCTTAAGCTGTTGATCATGCTCTTCCT
>JBBQIY010000190.1:0-4767 GCA_038325415.1 Kiritimatiellia bacterium | reverse complement strand
ACAGTTGCAAACTTCTTCCGTGGTGTCACGAGAACAGAGACATGAATTATTTCGCCTAAATTGGCGTAAGTGCTTGATTTCCAACTTCTGACTCCTGACTCCTGTCTTCTGACTCCTGTGGGCGTCAAACTATGTTGACGCCCACCCGATGGATGCCGCTTCTAGTAAACGGTGTTGAGTTCACACGATTATTCATATACAATAGTGTTCTTCACATCAGGAAAATATCATGCGAAAATTTAATAATCTTCTGGTTACCGGTGGCGCTGGGTTTATCGGATCAAACTTTATCCGATATGTTATGAATGAAACGGATTTTCAGGGACGGATCATCAACCTTGATGCCTTGACGTACGCCGGAAATCCCCTCAGCCTCGAGGATGTCAGACAGAAATTCGGTGATCGTTACGTGTTCGTGCATGCCGATATTCGCGACAAGGCGCGACTCAATGAAATTTTCGATGAATTCAACATTGATTCGGTCTGTCATTTTGCAGCCGAATCCCATGTCGACCGGTCTATTGTTGCGCCAGACGATTTTATTCAGACGAATATTGTCGGGACGTTCAACCTTGTCCAAACAGCCAAAGAGCGAATCAACAAGATGGTGCTCTTTCACCATGTCAGTACCGACGAGGTGTTTGGCAGTTTGGGCGATATAGGTTTTTTCACAGAACAAACGCCTTATTCCCCTCACAGCCCATACTCTGCCTCCAAGGCATCGTCGGATCACATCGTGCGCGCTTACCACGACACCTACGGCTTGCCGATTACCATTTCTAATTGTTCCAACAACTACGGCGCCTACCAATTTCCAGAGAAGCTCGTTCCGCTGATGATCCTCAATGCCTTCGAAGGTAAACCGCTGCCGGTCTACGGCGAGGGAATCAATGTGCGCGACTGGTTACATGTGGACGACCACTGTTCCGCCATTTGGCAGATCATGCAGCAAGCGGCATTGGGTGAGACTTATGCGGTAGGCGGTCGCTGCGAATTGAAAAATATTGATGTCGTTAAACGCATCTGCGCGGTTGTTGACCGTCTCGCTCCTCCGCTCGCTTCCGGAAAGCCACGCGAAAGTCTGATCACCTATGTCAAAGATCGTCCCGGACACGATCATCGTTATGCCATCGACTGCTCACGACTGGAGCACGATCTCGGATGGCACCAGACGGAAACGGCTGATTCCGGATTTGAGAAGACCGTGCGCTGGTATCTGGAGAATACAGATTGGGTGGAGTCCGTCCGCACGGGTGCTTATCGCCAGTGGCTTGAAAAGAACTACGGTGATCGTCAGGCTTAAACCCCACGCAGGCCGTGATCTGCTATTCTTTACTCGCCTTTTTAGCCTTCTTTTCCTGGCGTTTTTCCTTCATCGTTTTTTCAGGTTTCTTTTTGGATGACTTTTGTGCATCTTGAGTTTTTGCCATGATTTGCTCCTTTGGTTTTGTTGCTTTGAGATATGAAACGCCATTTCAGGCGACTAAATTTAAAACATAAGCATGTAACTAACCAGACGTTACCATCGCGTACTGCTACTTAATCAGAAGGCTATAATACCCTATCTACTAGAAATACATCAAGCCTTTAAAGACAGCCTTTAAAGAAAAACAAGGAATAGGCGTGAATGGCGCTAACTTAAGCGCCGTTCCGATCCTAATCCTAATCGTAATCGTAATCGGAATCCGTTCCATCAAAGAGATTACGATTACGAGTACGAGTACGATTAGGAACATCGACCCATGCACCTCGAATGCACTCACGAATGCACCTCGAATCCGTGTTTTTCGTTTCTGGTTCTTGACCTTAACACGTTATTTGTGGTAAATTTCTCGTTTGGCCGTATGACGTCATGCAAAGTCGTTGTAAAATCGGCGTTTTAGCAGTTGCGAAGCGATGTTCAAATATGGTACAATTAGTGCCTGTAAACATCAAGATTAAGTAAAATTCAAAGGTGACAACAAAGTCATGAGTCAAGTCGATACCAAGTCAGTCCGCAAGCAGTTCCAGATCCACGAAACCGATACTGGTTCTTGCGATGTTCAGGTTGCCGTTCTCACCAAGAAGATCGAGCATCTAACCGAGCATCTGAAGTTGAACCGCAAGGATCAAAATTCCCGCCGTGGTCTCATCAAGATGGTGAACAACCGTCGTACGCTTCTGGATTACCTCAAGCGCACCGCAGAGCCGCGTTATCAGGCTCTTATCAAAGAGCTCAGCATCCGTCGCTAAGACAGATCATGCAGGCCTGCGCCACAGGGGTGTAGGTCACTAACAGGGTTCCGTGCGTCAGTAGCGTGCGGAACTGTGGTCTTTCATAATGTGAAGGGCCTAATCAACTAAAGCAGCGGTGGGTTTCTGTGCTTTGCACCCAATTTCCAGAACTATCTGGGTTGGCTTGCCGCGATAAGGAGTCGTCCGATTATGAAAGACACTGTTTCGGTCAGCACGCAAATTGGCGAGCAGACCCTCACCATCGAAACGGGCCTTCTGGCCCTTCAGGCAGCAGGCGCTGTAACCGTCACCCTCGGTGATACGGTCGTTTTCTCAGCAGTCACGACGGCAGCGCCGCGTGAAGGCATTGATTATTTTCCCCTTCAAGTGGAGTATCGCGAAAAGTATTATGCAGCCGGTCGTTTTCCGGGCGGATATTTTAAGCGTGAATCTCGCCCAAGCGAGAAAGAAATTCTGACGGCGCGTCTAACGGACCGCCCGATTCGTCCGTTGTTCCCGAATGGCTACCACGATGAGCTTCAGATCAACAACACGCTCCTTTCCGTCGATGGCGTCCACGAACCGGATTTCCTCAGCCTCGTCGCCGCATCGGCCGCGTTGCACATTTCTGAAGTTCCTTTCATGGGTCCCATCGCCGCCGTGCGCGTTGGCCGTGTGAATGGCAAATTGATTCTGAACCCGACGCACGAGGAACGTCTGAATGGCGATCTCGACCTGCTCTATAGCGGTACGATGGATCGTTTTCTGATGATGGAAGGTGGCGCTAACGAAATTTCGGAAGAGGATTTCCTCACCGCGATGAAGTTCGGCCATGAAGCCGTCGTCAAAATCATCCAGATCCAAAAGGAACTTCGCAAGAAGCTCGGCTTGGCTGAAAAGGTAATCGTCGATGGCGATGTTTGCAATAAGACCTACTTTAATGCAGCACGTGAAATTTCCGGAGCGAAACTTTCCGAAGTTCTGCTGATCAAGGGCAAGCTGGAGCGCCAGTCCGCCGTAAGCGAACTCAAGGCCAGTCTCAAGGCTGACCTGCTGGTGAAGTTCCCCGAGATGACGGAGGAAGCTTTCCGATCCATGTTTGATGCGTTTGAGATTGATACGGTTCGCATGAACGTCATTGAACGCGGCAAGCGCATCGATGGGCGTGGTGAGGACGAACTACGTCAGCTCTACGGTCAGGTGGCTCTGCTGCCCAGAACCCATGGTTCCGCCATCTTCAATCGCGGAGAGACACAGTCCCTCGGCGTGGTGACACTGGGAACGATGAAAGACGCACAGGAGCTGGACGCCCTTTCTGGCGGCCCCGCCTCAAAAGCCTTCATTTTGCACTATAACTTCCCCCCGTATAGCGTGGGCGAAGTGGGTCGCCTTGGAAACACAGGCCGTCGCGAAATTGGTCATGGTGCCCTTGCAGAACGTTCAATTCAGCCCATGATCCCAACCGATTATCCGTACTCGATTCGCCTCGTGTCCGAAATCATGGGCTCTAACGGCTCGTCCTCCATGGCCTCGATCTGCGTCGGAACCTTGGCGCTGATGGATGCTGGCGTTCCCATGAAGAAGCCTGTCGCGGGTATTTCTTGCGGACTCTTCTGTACAGCGGACGAGAGCAAGAAGATCCTCGTTACCGACATTCTCGGTGCTGAAGATCACTGCGGCGACATGGATTTTAAGGTCGGCGGAACCCGCGACGGCATTACGGGCTTTCAGGTTGACCTCAAGGTTCGCGGTCTGACGTGGGATACGGTCGAAAAGGCACTCAAGCGCACGCATGACGCCCGCCTGAAGATCCTCGACTATATGGCAACCGTGATCTCGACCCCGCGTACCGAGCTGTCGCAGTATGCTCCTCGTATCGAAACGATCAGCATTCCGGTCGACAAGATCGGTGCTTTGATCGGACCGGGCGGCAAGAACATTCGTGGCATCACAGCTCTTTCTGGCGCACAGATCGACATCACCGACGATGGAACCGTGAGCATTTTCGCCACGTCCAAGGAGGCGATGGAATGTGCGCGCCGCGAGGTCAACAAGATCGTTGCAGAGCCTGAAGAGGGCATGATCTACGAAGGAACGGTCAGCGGAATCAAGGAGTTCGGCGCCTTCGTCGAAATCCTCCCTGGGATCGATGGACTCTGCCACATCAGCGAACTCAGCGATCAGCGCATTCGCGCCACTGAGGATGTCTGCAAGGTTGGCGACAAGATGTGGGTGAAGTGCATCGCGGTCGATGACCGTGGTCGCATCAAGCTCAGCCGTCGTGCCGCCATGGAAGACATCGCTGCCCGCGAGGCGAAAGAGGCCAAGTAGTCGGACGTTGAACGATAATAAGAAAGGCGACGGGATTGCTCCCGCCGCCTTTTTTTATTTAACTGAATCGTTGGTCGATTCTAGCGTCTGCGCAACCCGTTCCCACTAGGGTACTGTGGAGGCGGTGCCGCTTGAGTTCCACGGTGCGACGACGGTGGTGGTCCGTAGTTGGGCGAAACCAGAGTTCCACGGTGGCTCGAGGGTCTCGGTGGGGGGGGGCAA
>JBBQIY010000189.1:0-4787 GCA_038325415.1 Kiritimatiellia bacterium | reverse complement strand
CACGTGGACTCGATCAGCTCCTTGCGTTTTGGCCAGGAAATCTTGCCTAATTCTACACGGCAATCCCGGAAGAACCCACCAAGGGCCTTGACTTCTTCACCTATTTTGCTCATTTGCCTAATCTCCGAAATCTCATCATGTCGGCCACCACACACCCGATGGAACAAGTGCTAGGTAGCAAATTGGCACGTCGGGCAGGACTCGAACCTGCAACAGGCGGTTTTGGAGACCGCTGCTCTACCAATTGAACTACCGACGTAACGCAGAAATTACTTGGTTTCCTTGTGCATCGTCCGCTTCCGCTCGTTCGGGCAGAACTTCTTGATCTCAAGCCGTGCCGTCATTGTCCGCTTGTTACGCGTCGTCGTATAGTTACGGCGCTTGCACTCTGTGCACTCTAAAATTGCGAGGTCTCTTGGCATTTGAATACTCCAATGCTGGTAAAAAATGAACTGCTATGCTATCACAACCCTAACGGTGTCTGCAAGCACAAAAATTGAGTTGCAAACAACTGGGACATGCGAGCGATGACATTTCTGTCATCACTCGCTCGATAACACCGGAAAAGATCGGCCTCTCATGATGAGCGGCCGATCTTCCGGTTGTGACGCTTTACTTGGTGATCTTCGAAACCGTGCCGGCGCCGACCGTGCGGCCACCTTCGCGGATAGCGAAGCGCATCTTCTCTTCAAGAGCGCAAGGTGAGATGAGCTTCACCGACATACGGATGTTGTCGCCAGGCATAACCATCTCGACGCCTTCAGGCAGCGTGATGTCACCGGTGACGTCCGTCGTGCGGATGTAGAACTGCGGACGGTATCCCTTGAAGAACGGAGTGTGGCGACCACCTTCCTCCTTCGAAAGCACGTAAACTTCGCAATCGAATTCCGTGTGGGGCTTGATCGTGTTCGGCTTAGCGAGAACCTGACCGCGCTCAACCTCTTCCTTCTTCGTTCCACGGAGCAAGCAACCGACGTTGTCGCCAGCTTGGCCCTGATCGAGAAGCTTACGGAACATTTCAACACCGGTAACCGTCGTCTTGACTGTGTCGCGGATGCCGATGATCGAAACTTCTTCGCCAACTTTGACGATACCACGGTCAATGCGTCCCGTAACCACCGTTCCACGACCTTCGATCGAGAACACGTCTTCGATCGGCATGAGGAAGGGCTGATCAATGGCACGAACCGGCTCGAGAACGTACTCATCAAGCGCGTCAACCAACGCCGTGATGCACGCGCAAGCTGGGTCGTCAAGAGACTCCGCCTTCGTCGCCGCAAATGCGTTGCCGCGGATGATCGGGGCGTTGTCGCCGTCGAAATCATACTTCGAAAGCAGTTCGCGGATTTCCATTTCGACGAGCTCAAGGAGCTCAGGATCGTCAACGAGGTCAACCTTGTTCAGGAATACCACGATGCGGGGAACGCCGACCTGACGAGCCAGCAGCACGTGCTCCTTGGTCTGAGGCATGGGGCCGTCAGCCGCGGAAACCACGAGGATCGCGCCGTCCATCTGAGCCGCGCCGACGATCATGTTTTTGACAAAGTCAGCATGTCCCGGGCAGTCGACGTGCGCATAGTGGCGCTTGGCGGAGCTGTATTCGACGTGGGAGGTTGCAATGGTCAGGATCTTCGTTGCATCGCGGCGCCCGGCAGATTCAGATGCCTTAGCGACCGAGTCGTATGCAATGTAATTCGCCAGACCCTTGAGGGACTGGACCTTGGTCAGTGCCGCGGTGAGCGTCGTCTTGCCGTGATCGACGTGACCGATGGTACCGACGTTAACGTGCGGCTTGTCACGATTAAAGGATTCTTTTGCCATGGTCTAAAACCTTAACGTATTATGTTGTTTAGGGGTTGATGAGCAGTACTTCTTCTGGTCTGGGTGGAGCCCACAAACGGAATCGAACCGTTGACCTCTTCCTTACCAAGGAAGTGCTCTACCAACTGAGCTATGTGGGCCTGTTACCTGCGGTTCAGAGGCGCAAAAGACCCAAGCATGCAAGTTTTCGGTTGAAAACCGCCATGTTTGGCACTTTTTTGGGAGCAGGCCCGTACTAGTAGACCCGCCTCGCCTATGATGCAGGTGAAACAAGCAATGGAGTTTTACATATCTACAGCCGATAGTCAACCCTAAAATTGGGGTTCTACAAAAAAATCGTCATTGAATCAACAACACATCGCAAAAGATTACAATAAAGCTCAGCCCTTAGGCTTTTGTGCTGCGAAGTAGACGGTATGGCTATGTATTTATCCTGCAACTCGTACTGGCTTATCCGTTCCTTGCAAGAATATACCTAAACTTTGTCGGATCGCACAGGAACGAGGACTATCTTGTCCCCCATTCGTACGCCAGCATCCTCGCGTGAAAACTTTGCCGCAAGCTTTAGAGGGTGCTTCGCAGGTCCACAGAGTTAAGTCGAGTGATGTACCGACAGTATCGATAATGTCGATCCTGGCGACATTGCCAATGTCGGCTTGCCCGCGTGCGTGCCCGAAAAGCCCCCGCCTCGTTCTCCTCCTCGTCCTCGTCCTCGATCCAATGACCAATTACCAATGACCAATGACCAATGACCAATGACCAATGACCAATGACCAATGACCAATGACCAATGACCAATGACCAATCCTGAATTCCCCTTCCCCTTCATCCGCTTAGATGTTACAATTCATGACCATGTTTCATTCAACTCGCTCCCCATCGACATGAAAAAGAAATCCGACACCAAAACCGTCGTGGGCATGATCGACCCCGATGTGCTCGCTTTCACTATAGGCAAAGATCCCATCCTCGACCTCGGCCTCATCGCATGGGACTGCCTCGGCACCGCTGCCCACGTCACGATGCTTTCCCGCATGCCCTATCAGCCACGCATTTTCAGCGCCGCAGATCGCAACGCCGTCGTCGCCGAACTGGCCAAGATTGCGGAGACCGCACACGCCGGCAACTTTAC
Source organism: Kiritimatiellia bacterium (assembly GCA_038325415.1). Lineage (GTDB taxonomy): Bacteria > Verrucomicrobiota > Kiritimatiellia > RFP12 > UBA3636 > JBBQIY01. Next base: position 1,834 of record JBBQIY010000189.1, on the reverse strand, counting down.
CATCACCGAGGCCGATCAGGATTGCCACCTCGCCATCGAACGCACCCTCACCGAAAAGCTCGGCGAGTTGGGCAAGCGCGTTCACACAGGTCGTAGCCGCAACGATCAAGTTGCAACCGCCCTCCGCCTCTATGGTCGCGAACAGCTCCTGAGCTGCATGGAGGAAACCCTCGCCCTCACAAAGGCACTGCTCAAATTCGCCAAAACTCATCGCAAAATCCCGATGGTGGGTCGTACCCACCTCCAACCCGCCATGCCGAGCAGCGTCGGGCTCTGGGGCTCCTGCTATGCCGAAGGCCTCCTCGACGACCTGACGCTTGTCTGGTCCGCTTACGACTTCACCAACCGCTGCCCGCTTGGCTCCGCCGCGAGCTACGGTGTGCCGCTCCCCACCGATCGCCTCTTCCTCTCCGAATCTCTCGGCTTCAATGAGCCGATCCACAACGTCCTATACGCGGGCAACTCAAGAGGCAAGACCGAATCCGTGGCCGTGTCTGCACTCTGCCAAGTCATGCTCACATTGTCGCGCCTCGCAGAAGATCTCATCCTGTTCTCGATGCCGGAGTTCGGCTACTTCGAGATTCCCAAGGAATTCTGCACCGGTAGCAGCATCATGCCGCAAAAGTACAACCCCGACGTGTGCGAACTCATCCGCTCCAAGACAGCAAAAATCATCGGCCTTTCGGCCGGTGCAGCTTCGCTGCTTAAAGCCATGCCAGGCGGCTATAACCGCGACTTGCAAGACACGAAAGAAATGCTCATGGAAGCGTTTGCGACCACGCGTACCAGCCTGCGCATCATGACGCGCCTGATCTCAGGTCTCAAGCCCGTGCAGGAAAAACTTCGCGCCGCCTTCGGACCCAGTGTTTTCGCCACCGACCGCGCCCTCGAGCTCGTGGCGGGCGGTATGCCGTTCCGCGATGCCTATCATCAGGTGCGCGATAACCTCGGCGATCTCGCCTCAATGGATCTCGATAAGGCCATTGCCGCCAAGACGCATCTGGGCGCAACGGCTGGTCTCGACTTCGACCTCTACGATTCGTGGGTCGCCTCGGAGCACACGGGCATCGCCATCGAGCGCAAAATAATCCGTAAAGCATTCGCGAAGCTCATGAAGCCCGTTACTGGGAAGTAGATGTGGTAAAAAGAGGATGACCCCATGAACGAAGAAATGCCAACTCAAGCGGAAACACCGCAATCGCAAATCACTTTTTCGAAGAAGCAGAACCGCATCATCTCCAATGCTGTCTCACTTCTCGCGACGTCGGTACTTTTCGCTATCGTCGGCCTCAGCCTCTTCTACTTATTCAAGTTCATCTCTGCCCACAGCAGTGTGCTTCTGCCGCCCATTGTCGCCATCATCTGCGCAAAGGTCGTGCAGCCGACCTACGACAGGCTACGGCGGTTCTTCTGGAGGCTAATCGGCAACGAGCTGCTCCGCCTTCAATCCCACCGACGCTTCATCAGTGCTGAAAACGACACACGCCGCGACAGATTTGCACGGAGTGCCGCCAATTTTCTGGCGAGTGTCGTTTTGTTTTCTGCAATTTTCGTCCCTCTTGGCATCTTCATCTGGTTCTTCGGGAAACTACTCGTCGATCAGATCATCGCACTCATCAATGCCATTCCTTCGATTGTGAAGTGGATCGTCAAAACAACGAACGAAAACACACCCCAGGTCATGGCTTTTATCGAAAAACACAACCTCACGCCAGCCATCGCTAAACTCGATCCCCAGAACTGGTTCGACCTCAGTGCCATCACCTCTGGCATCGGCGGCTCCGCCTTCACGATCTGGGGTGTTATCCGAACATTCCTCAGTTCATTGCTGGGG
>JBBQIY010000188.1:0-4790 GCA_038325415.1 Kiritimatiellia bacterium | reverse complement strand
GGGTGGGATTCAATTTAGTTGAATTCCACCCAGAACCCAGAAGTCAGGAGTCAGAATACAGTATTGATTCTCAACATGTTACGCACAGTTTCGCCATTCTTCTGTGGTGTTGCAAGAACAGGGACATGAATTATTTTGTCTAACTTCGTGTAAGTGCTTGATTTCCAACTTCTGACTCCTGTCTCCTGTCTTCTGACTCCTGTGGGCGTCAAACTATGTTGACGCCCACCCCCAATCGGCTAGCGACGGATGATCTGTAGTTAGGCTGTGGCTGGCCTCGTTAAGGCCGGAATTGTCCGCGATCACCGATCACGACTAGACATAGCCCATTTGTTTGAGCAAGAAGTAATTCTGATCCCAGTCTTTTTCAACCTTGATCCACATCTCGACCGAAACCGGTTTTTCAAAGATGATTTCGAGATCCTTTTCGGCCATCCGGCGAACCGCCCGGAGCCCACGCCCCTTGGGCCCGATGACGATGCCTTTATGGTTGTACTTCTGAACGTAAACCGTGGCACGCACATCAATGCCGCCGTTCGGTGCCTCAATAATTTCATCAACCTTTACGCCGACAGAATGCGGCAGTTCGTCACGAAGCGTGAGAAAAAACTTCTCCCGAATCACGTCTGCTACTGAAAGTTTTTTCGGATAGTCCGAAAGCGTTTCTTCGTCAAAGAGCATCGGCCCAGGCGGCAGCAACGCGAAGAGAGCTTCCTCAAGCTTGTCTACACCATCGCCTGTTTTTGCCGATGCGACAAGCCAAATAGGATCAACCGCAATGGCATCAGGCTTTTCCACCTTTAACTCACTCCAGAGTTCTTGGAATTTTTCGAGCCGATTACCTTCATCAGACTTATTCAGAGCAAACACGCAGGGGGCTTTTGAAAACAAAAGCCTGCGCATCCAACCGTCGTCCTCAAGTTGCGGGTCTTTGGAGCCATCCATCACAAGCAGAACAGCATCCACGCCCTCGGAGGCCGCGCGTGCATGCTTGTTCATAATAGTACAAAGCGGACTTTTGCTCTTGTGAAGTCCCGGTGTATCGATCAGCACAAGCTGACCTCGCTCGTCGGTGAGAACACCGCGTACCACGTTCCGTGTTGTCTGTACGACTGGACTTACGATGCTGATTTTCTCGCCAATAATGCGGTTGACTAACGTCGATTTTCCCGCATTGGTTCGGCCCACAACGGCAATCATGCCCGCGTGTTCGAGCTGTTTGAGTGAAGTCGGTTCGTCTACTGCAACTGCGACCGGATCCACATTTTCTTCGTTTTCTGTATTCATTAAATTTTGCGCCATGACGCAGCATTCGCTCGTTTGTTCTTTGCTAAGAACTTTAACTCAAAGTCGGTTAGCTCCTCTTCCGTCCTCACAAGAGGTTCGGCTTCTTCAAATCGTTTCTCGTCAACCATGACCTCCTTCATGTTACTGAAGTACTGATCATGATCTGTCGCGACATGAAGATATCCCCCATCTTGAAGCACGCGATAAATCTGATCAATGAAGGTCCTTTGAAAAATTCGATTTTTCTCATGTCGAGCCTTCGGCCATGGGTCGGGAAAGAAGAGATAGACCGCGCCGATACAGCAGGCCGGAAGACAAAACTCAAGCACCGCCATGGCCTCCGCACAGACGAGAGAGAGATTCGAAATTCCCACGAGCCGCGCTGCCACATCGATGCGCGCAACTCGAACCGCTTCCTGCTCAAGACCGATGAAATACACGTCAGGATTGTTTTTCGCCCGTGCCAGAATGAATCTGCCAAGGCCACTGCCAATTTCCAGCTCAAGCGGCTTTGTACAAGAAGCAATCAGCTCATAAAGCGAGCAGCCTGCGCCAGGACACTGCGGACGCTCTCCGTTGCGTGTACATCCTAATATTTTACGCATTTCAGCATCAGGCTTCAGAATCCTGCAAAGCCCCCGTTCGAGCTGAAGCGTTGGCGGAAGTGTAGGATCTCGCTGCGCCGCGAGTCGCTGTGCTGAATTTCTTTCTCGGACCATAAAAAGATGAAGAAGGTTTTAGGTTTTAGGGCCTAGCACCTAAGGCCTTGGTTATGGGCATCACCATCGCTACTTCCGGACACGTAAAGGGCGATTCATGCTTGGTGCAGTTGATGCATCCCATATAGAGCTTGTGCATCATGCTCTCCTTCGGCACGACATGGAACCCGAGCTTTTCAAAAAATTTCTCGGCGAAAGTCAGCACCACAATCTGAAACGGACGCAGAGGAAGCAGGCGTTCAATCTGCTTGGCGACGAGTATTTTCCCTACGCCGTGCTTTCGCCATTCAGCCGTCACGCACACGGACTGCAATTCGACCGCAGTACGATCTGGATCACCGATTTCGGGCAGGAACTCGTAGGAAATGGTTCCGATAACTTGTCCGTTTATTTCGGCAACGAGGAATCGATCAATGTGCTGCACAACATAGCTCATGGAACGTGGCACGAGCATGTCGGTATTGCCACGTATGATCGTGTAAATGCTCCGCACATCGGTAAAAATGGCCTGCCTAACGCTTACTTCGCTGGAATCCATGATTATTTTCCTTCGACAAATAGTGCCAGAATTGAATCGATCTCCGCTTTCTTTTCTTTCAAAAGCGTTGCGTCGCGTGCCTCCGCGATCACGCGAAGATAAGGCTCCGTATTCGACGGACGCACATTGAACCACCAATCGGTCCACTCGTATCGTAAGCCGTCGAAGTCGTATTTACGAATCGGTCGATCACCAGATTCCGCCCACGTGGCGAGGGCCTGAATGGCCTCAGCTTTCTTTTCGATCGTGAAATTGCATTCGCCCGTGTTGCTATACACGTCTACTCCCGCCAATAAGTCGGAGAAGGTTTTGCCGTTTCGTACCGCCTTGGCAACCACGCCCATGACGATCTCAGCACAAAGCATCGCAGCATCGCAGCAGAAGAAGTCTCGAAAATAGTAGTGCCCCGCCAATTCACCGCCGACGATGGCATTGATCTCCCGCAACTTTACCTTCGCAAAAGCATGACCCACCTTCCACAGGTGTGGCACACCACCCCGTCGGATGATGTCTTCCGTGACGCCGCGGGAGGTCCTAATATCGCAGAGCACAGAAGAGCCAGGCTCCCGCGCCAGATAGTATTCCGCCAAGAGCGCGGTAATTAAATCAGGCCGAATAAAGCGTCCTTTTTCGTCAATGAACATCACCCGGTCGGCATCGCCGTCGAAGATAACCCCCATATCGGCTGACGTCTCAACCACTCTGCCACGGAGTTCCTTCGACGTCTCCTCGAGAAGTGGATTCGGCGAATGTTTCGAGAATGTTCCGTCAATTTCATCGTAGATAAAATCGACATCAAAGCCATCGAACAAATCATGCACCAGCAACGAGGCCATACCACTCGAACAATCGATGTAGGTTTTCAGACCTGAGATATCGGGCAAATTACGCTTGAGGAATTCAACATACGTGCCATGCTCGTCGACTTCGCGCAACACGCCGCGCTTCTGCGCAACAGGACGGACTGGAGTCGCAATCATTCGTTCGAGATCCTTCAGTCCGGAATCACATCCCACCGGAAGCGCGCCTTTTCTGGAAATCTTCAGTCCGTTGTATTCGGGACCATTATGCGAAGCCGTGATCATCACAGCCGCCTCGTAACCACGAAGACCCGTGAAATAGTAGGTCATCGGTGTGGTGCACAAGCCGAGGCTATCGACATCCGCACCCGAATCGTTAATCCCGCGGACAAGTTCGGCAAAAATCTCAGGCGAACTGACGCGAGCATCGCGACCAACGAGAACACAAGACGCGCCAAGAAGAACCGGGATTTCGCGCCCGATACGATAAACGGTCTCCGCGTTGAAATCCGTGCCGTAAACGCCTCGTATGTCGTATGCCTTGAATGCTCCCATCAATTCGCCTTTCTGTACTTTATCGCTTCTAATTAAACTGCTTGGAGTCTACCAGAATCCACCCAGTGAAGCAATATTCACATCATCGATAGACATCCTTGCGATGACCAACCTTGACGATCCAAACCGTCAACGCTTCATCTTGGATAGAATAGACGATCCGGTATTTTCCTTGCCGCACACGATACCACTCTAGACCCGAGAGTTTCTCACTTCCCTGGGGTCGGGGTTCTTCTGCCAACTCAGCAATCCGATGCATAATACGTTGCAGGTCATGCTTCGGAATCTGTTTAAAATCAGAGTTAACTGATTTACGGAAAAAGATGCTATATTTTCCCATTTTCTTTTAACCCTTTGAGCATTTCAGCATAGCTGACTAAAGGCTCTCGCACGCGTTCCTCGAACGCCGCCAAATCATCCGCATCTTCGTTAAGAAGTTCCCTTACTGCATCATTGACAAGTTCTGACAACGAACGGGAAATTTCAGCAGACTTAATGCGCAGTGCCTGATGTAATGCAGGATCGAAGTATATTGTGGAGCGTTTCGTCATCGTAGACATATAATCACCTTCCGTTTATTAAAACAGCTTCTATCTTAGCGTTAAAACGTTAAAACGTCAATTCCTTTATCGAAAACGCGTGCAATTCTGGCAAAAATGATAGTTTCGGCTCGCCACAGCCTCGCCCTCCAGCATGTTTTGTAGCGTTTTCGGCATCGTCTGAGACCAGAAGTGCGGAGCTAACACAGGAGCGCGGGCATTCTTGTCCGCGACACGTGGCGGGTTTGAAAACCACCCCCGATCCTGCCGCCGGCATCCTCGTTTCAGTGTGCCATCCTCGCCGGATTAGGGGCGTCCTCGCCCGGATTACGGCCAGCCGTGGGCTGGCAAG
>JBBQIY010000187.1:0-4798 GCA_038325415.1 Kiritimatiellia bacterium | reverse complement strand
CGCGCGATGCCACCATTCGGACTCGTTTTAAAAATCAATCCATCAATGCTGACACGTATCATTGACCTTCCTTTCTATCCCGTTGTGGCGAATGAAGCATCTTCTCCAAAAAATCTGCATAGCATCGGCTGAACGACTCTCGACTGTAGACCTGTAGGGCTTGTGCTTGGCATATTTGAGTCTGGCGGACAACTTCATCCGAACTCAAAGCCAACACACACTCTATGGCCCGCTCCACAGCATCAGAAGACAAACTTTCTAGGTAAACGCCGCATTCCGCTGGCAGACTCACCCCAGTTTGTCGGCTGAGGATCGGGAGCAGACCGAATTGCAGGCAGGTGACCACAGCAGGACTGATCCCTTCGCTACAACTAGGTGCAATGAAGCAAAAGACCTGACTCAACACGGCCCTAAACTCCGCACTGCTGGGGACGAGTTCTCCATGAACCAACACATTGGGTCGCGAGAGATGCTCTCCGTAGGCTTGCAAAAAATCTTTCTCTTCTGCGGTACATCCCACGACATGAAGTTTCCATTCTGGATGTTTGAGAAAAACCTCCAAGACTAAATCGAGCCCCTTGTGAACTGCTCCAGCCCCAAAAAACCAAAGAAATTCCCGCCCCGTTGTCGCCTTCATCTCCTCGACGTCTCGGACCTTCGGTAGAAAGGAACCGGATACGGGAACCAACTGTATCTTAGCTCGATACGCCTCTGGGTAAGTACTCAAGGTGACTTCGTTGCCAAGCAGCGTGCACACATCGGCAAGACGCAAGGAGCGCTCAGCCAGCTCGACCCAGCGAACCAGCCGCTTAGGCGAGTAGAGCTTACCTGTACGCTCCTCAAAAGCTGCCACACGCGCCACTTCAGCTTGATTTTGAAAAGGACCATAACTTCCCGTCAAATGCAAAAGACGGAGAGTAGCGGCGGGTAGAAACGGTGCCAGACGCTGCAAATTCGCGTCAATGTCCAACACCACATCGTAATCGAACGCTGGCGTAAATACCGTGTCATTCCAATTGATGACATCCACCTCATATCCCATGCGACTGAAGAGCCGTGCAATCTCTCGGCTCTCCCATCGGTTCGTATGCATCAGCAAACCCGGATGGTCGTCAGGCAAAGCAATAGAATCCGCGATGTAGCTGATCAAGACTCTGCCACGAATCGACGAACCTCCGGCGAGAAGATGTGCTGGATAAGGTTTTGCGACAAATCGTGGCGGCCGCAAGCGGCTCGAAAGACAGGCAATAAATTGCTTCAGCACGTAGCGCCTCCTCCATCTATCGCCGCCCTCTGCCGAGATGCTGGTTCACTATTTAGAACGATTCCACACTCGCCAAACCTCGCGGCTTTGTGCAGAAAAGGCATCAAGACCAAGGTGTCGGGCGTGACGGCGTCCACGTTCTGAAAAGGGCCCTCAAAAGGACCGTCGAGAAAATGCCAATCAACCGCCCCATGTCGTTGCATAATCTCATCGAGTTCCCCGAAGGACCATTCGCGCAAGTGCCAATAATTCCTCGGCGTTCCATCGGCGTTGGTATACTCGGGCCGCCGATTAGGCGTGCTGACGAAGACGCCTTTCCGGCTGACGCGGAGCATCTCGTCCAGAAATCCGTCGTAATCCTCAACATGCTCGAGCACATCCACGCAAGTCAATACATCGAATTCGCCGTCGCGAAATGGCAACCGTTGACCATCATAGAGCTCTAATCGATCCAGTCGGGGATTGCGACCGAGCACCGTATCTTGACAATAAGCAAGAACCTTGGTGTCGACGTCCACGCCGCACACACGTTTGGCCTTGATTGCCAGTATGTTGAGACCATAGCCCAGCCCAAAACCAACGTCCAGCACGTCGGCATTTTCAGGGACATATTGATTGAGTGCGAAGAAATACGCTTCTATCTGGCATGGAACCACAGATCCTTTGCCGACAATTGTGGAATAGTCTTTGGGGTTGGGCTTAACCAGAACGGGTATTGAGACGGGTCGGATGGCTCTTCGCAGACAGGAAAACAGGCTTTTCATCATTTTGATCATACATGACTCCTCGGTTGATTTGAAATCGCTGACTTGGAGGACTCCTCGCGGAGTTGCCTCTGGGTCTCCTCCTGCGGGATGACTCGAAACTGCCAATCGTAAATCGGCAGAATGGTTCCACGGCGGTTCTGACCCAGTTTATAAATCGGCCTGGCAACATCCTGAATGTCAAAGCACACTGATGCATCACACGCGTCAAGCATACGGATTCCGGGAACCGAAGCCGATGCAAATATGGAATAACTTCCTGCTCGATACATTCCCAGGGGAACTCGGCAACTCCATTCATAGTTCCCCGGGGGGAATAAATCGCTATGATCTGCAGTTAAATCCCGATTCGTTGTTGAAAAGATGCATTCATCATGTTGATTACGAAACTCAAATGCGAGTTGGGCTCCCGGGACGAGGCTATGCACGGTGCATACAATCCGAACATTCAAATCCGTCGAGTTCATGAAGAGCGTCTGTTGGGATTCCCCGACCTCGACGCTCCGGATGCACCAGTCCTTGTCTAAGTCGTCCGGTCGCTGAATTCTCCCAGGTTCGCCACGTCCCCCGAGGTAATGCGAAACAACTTGCTCGATTTCTCCCGTCATGGCCACCCTGCCGGACTCAAATAAAATTCCGCTCGTGCAGAGATTCAGTAGCGACGGCATATTGTGGCTGACAAAAAGCACGGTACGCCCTCCGCGAGCAATTTCGCCCATCTTACCGAGGCATTTCTTCTGGAACTCCGCATCGCCGACAGCAAGCACCTCATCAATCAGCAGGATTTCTGGATCCAAGTGGGCAGCTACGGCAAAAGCCAGCCTCACATACATGCCGCTGGAATAACGCTTCACCGGAGTATCCAGGAACTGCTCGACGCCAGAGAAATCAACTATTTCATCGAACTTGGCTTCAATCTCTCCGTGCTTCATGCCCAAGATCGTGCCATTCATGTAAATGTTCTCGCGCCCCGTAAGCTCGGGATGAAATCCCGTCCCGACTTCCAAGAGCGACCCTACCCTGCCATGAATCACCGCCCGGCCACTCGTCGGTTCCGTAATACGCGTGAGAATCTTAAGCATCGTGGACTTGCCAGCGCCATTTTTGCCAATAAAGCCCACGACATCCCCTTGATTGACCTCAAAAGAGACATCCTTCAATGCCCAAAACTCCGATTCGTTGATATGCTCCCTCGACGCGCCAATCCGCCCCAAATGCTCACGAGGGTTTCTGCCACGAAGCTTGCTCCAGCGATACTTCAACTCGTCAGCAAACGTACTGCGGTTGATCACGCCAAGCTTATAACATTTTGAAATGTTTTCGACTTTAACAACTGAACTCATAAAACCTCCTCACCAGAAAAACCATTATCTCACTAATCCTGTTCATCCTGCGCATCCCTGTTAAAAACCTCCATCCAAGTGGCAGCCCAGTTTCATGAAGTTTCATGTGATCCTCCTCAGATCGTATCAACAAAGTTCCGCTGTACGCGATTAAAAACAATGACACCGCTAACCAGTACAAGCGTTGTGACCGAAACACCGATGAGCACTGGGATTAAGCTGACGCTACTGATGCCCGTGAACAGATAGCGATTCAACTCAACCGCAACCGACATCGGATTCGTCCAGAGAATCATCCGGAAGACTGGATTCGTAACGCTCGATGCCGGGTACACAATTGGTGTGGCGTACATCCACATCTGCAAGATGAACGGCAAGGCAAACCGCATGTCTCGGTATTTCGTGGTAAGCGCTGCAACCCAGAGACCGAATCCGAGTCCAGTCAAAGCGGTATAGACGATGAGTAAAGGAAGCGCCAGTATCCACCAAGAGGGTTGTAGCGAAGCTCCCGTAAAGTAGAAATACAAGTAGAAGACCACAAAGATAGCCATGTTGAGCAGAAAATGCACAAAATTTGACAACACCGATGCAAACGGCACTATCAAGCGTGGAAAATACACCTTTGAAAGCAAATTTGCATTTCCGACAAGGGACGTCGCACTGTTGTTGAGAACAGAACTGAAATAATTCCACATCACCGTTCCGCTCATATAGAAGACAAAATGCGGAATTCCACCTGTTGCAATTTTGGCGATGCGTCCGAAAATGACCGTAAAGACAAGGGCCGTGATGATCGGCTGAATGAGAAACCAGATCGGTCCGAGTATGGTCTGCTTGTAAACCACGGTGATGTCGCGCTTGGCGAGGAGGACAAGAAGATCGCGGTATTCGAAGATCTCCTTCCACTTGATGCTGAGATAGGATTTTGTCGGCTCGATAATGGTGGTCATAAGTTTCCGTTGCTACTTCGCCATTCCGGCGATGACTTTCATGATTGGACTTCCAAGCGCATTCCCCATCCTGCTGCTCAATTTCGACAACCGCTCAATACGCCTTCGGAGAAATTCGGTTTCCGCCCCTTCCAGATCGGCAGAGGCTCGCTGAAGTTCCGTATCCAGCTTCAGCACCTCGGTCCTGACGAAGCCGGCGATGCCGACCGTCAGGGCCTTGTAGAGATTTTCCGCGCTGCGGTAGTAACGCTTCCGGTCCCCGCGCATCCGCACACGAACGATCAGCCCGAGCGACTCCAGTTGCGTACACGACATGCTCACAGCCGCCTTGCTCAAGTCAAGCGCCGTTTCAATTTCGTCCAGCGAGGCATCCCCGACCGTCAGATACAAATGCATCAGCACCTGACCCGCGATCCGGCTGAAACCGAAGTCTTGCGCAAACCGGCCTCCGGCGTCCACAAGTCCTGCAGTTACTTC
>JBBQIY010000186.1:0-4819 GCA_038325415.1 Kiritimatiellia bacterium | reverse complement strand
AATTGAATCCCACCCCGTCTGCTCGTCGACGTAGGGCAAGCGACGCTTGCCCCTCCCAGCATCCGCAGGTGGGGACATTTATGTAATCTCGATATTTTATTCAAGATTACGTCTGCTCGTCGACGTAGGGCAAGCGACGCTTGCCCCTCCCAGCTCCGCAGGGCTGATCATCGTCCGCCGCTGACCCATTACGAATAGCAGTTGTCAAAGGTTTTCAGAAGATGTTAAACTACGCCGAACTTAAATCAAGCAAGGATCATCTTATGGGCAGCAATTCGAAGTATTCAATCGGAGTGGATTATGGAACGAACAGCGTCCGAGCGCTCGTTGTGGATCTCGCTAATGGCACAGAGCTCGCCTCTAGTGTCTTTTCCTATCCAACTGGCGAATCTGGAATCATCGTTTCAAAAAAGGATCCACAATTAGCCCAGCAGAATCCAGCAGACTATATTGATGGTTTTCTTGCAACCGTTTCAGACGCCGTAGCGAAGGCGGCGAAGGCGGATACGAATTTTAGTGCTGGGCGAGTCGTGGGTATCGGAATTGATACAACCGGTTCAACGCCGTTGCCGGTTGACAAGGACGGTATTCCGCTGGCGATGAAGAAAAAGTTCGCCAAAAATCCGAATGCCCAAGCATGGCTTTGGAAGGACCACACGGCGTATGCTGAGGCCGCGAAGATCACCGCGACAGCCGAGAAAATGGGCGTGCCATATTTAAAGAAGTGTGGTGGGACGTATTCGTCGGAGTGGTTCTGGTCGAAGATCTGGCACTGCATGAACATCGACCGAGTGGTATTCGATGCGGCATTCTCGTGGGTTGAACTCTGCGATTTTGTTCCAGCCTTTATTACCGGCAACCTGAATCCACTGACGATGCGCCGTAGCATTTGCGCCGCAGGCCACAAGGCCCTCTTCTCAGATGAGTGGGGTGGTTTGCCCTCCAAGAAGTTCCTCAAGAAGCTAGCCCCAGAATTGGCGGAGCTTCGCGATCGACTCTACACTCAGGCGGTTCCGTCCGATTGGCCCGCTGGAAAATTGACGCAGGAAGTGGCCGACAAGGTCGGATTGCCTGTCGGCATTACAGTGGCTGTGGGTGCCTTTGATGCTCATCATGGTGCCGTGGGGAGTGGTGTGAAGCCGGGTACGCTGGTAAAGGCGATTGGCACCAGCACGTGCGACATCATGGTGGCTTCACACGATGCAGGCACGGCAGACATTCCCGGCGTCTGTGGCATTGTTCCGGGATCCGTTGTGCCAGGGCTTCTCGGAATCGAGGCGGGGCAATCCGCCGTCGGTGACATTTTTAAGTGGTACGTGGATAAGCTTCTGCCCGCATCGTTCGCTGCGGGCAATCCTTACGTGAATCTTGAAAAGGAAGCAGGCATGCTCAAGCCCGGCGAGTCTGGACTTCTGGCGCTCGACTGGAATAACGGCAATCGTACGATTCTCGTTGATCCCATGCTCTCGGGTGCGATTGTGGGCTTTACCCTTCATACAACGGCCCCAGAAATCTATCGCACACTTGTCGAGGCCACCGCTTTCGGTGCGCTGGTGATCATCAAGCGGGTCGAGGAATATGGAACCCGGATTAAGGATGTAATTACGTGTGGCGGCCTGGCGGAGAAGAGTCCGTTGATGATGCAGATTTATGCAGACATCCTCAATCGCCCCATTCGCATCAGCCGCAGTTCGCAGGCCTGTGCGCTCGGTGCGGCGATTTTCGGAGCACTCGCCGCTGGTGAATTCGGTGGCGATACCGCCGCCGCGCAGAAGGCGATGACGGGAACGAAGGATATCGTTTACAAGCCCATTGCGGCTCATGTGAAGGTGTATGCCAAGTTGTATCGTCTCTATCGCCAGATGCACGATGCCTTTGGTGTGGCAGGGGCGCCACAAGACTTAGCGAATGTCATGAAAGATCTCATCGCGATTCGCGCTAGCGCACGCTGAACCAATCCACTTAATTCCGCATCAAGCATCACGACTTTATGAACAACACGGGTACATTTATTCGGGAAATACCAGAGGAAATTCCCATTGCGGCATCGGTAGATGTCTGCGTCATCGGTGGTAGTTGCACAGGTGTTTTCGCGGCGCTTCGAGCTGCCGAGGCAGGCATGCGCGTCGCCATTGTTGAGAGCAATGGCTTCTTCGGTGGCACAGCGACGGCCGGCCTCGTTCCGGTGTGGCATTCCCTCTTTTCCACCGATGGCAAGCAGGCGATCATCAACGGGCTGACGCGACAGATTCTCGACAGGCTCGTGGATATCGGAGAGGCGGTATTGCGAGAGCCGACGAACGAGTCGGTTTTTGCCTACATTAGCACTGCTGGACTGATGGTTGCGCTCGACGAAGCGATTGCCTGGAATCCGAATATCCGCCCGTTCTTACACGCTCGCTTTGCTGCCGTGGTAAAGTCCGCACCCGGCCACGTCACGCACGCGATCATCGAGGATAAGTGCGGTCGTCGTGCCATCGAGGCCAAGTTCTTCATTGATGCCTCGGGAGATGGCGATTTACTGGCAAGAGCCGGCTTCGAGACATGGAGTTTACCAGCGGAGCAGTTGCAGCCTCATACGACGTGTGCAATGCTTTCGGGTGTTGATATCATCGCCGAAGCGCATCCGGATTTTTCGATTGGCGAAATGATGAAGCCTAAGCGCGGGGCGGGACTCAAGCACACGTTCCAGTGGACCGCGCCCGTAGTCGGCGCTCCGGCGCTGATGTTCACGGCGTTAAGTCGTGTGCAGAATTGCAATCCAGCGGATGCCGACGATCTGACGGCTGGCGAAATCGAAGGACGGCGTCAGGTGACGTCGTTCGTGCGCGCTTGCAACCGGGAGTTCTTTGTCGACGAAGCGGAGATCCGTGTTGCGGCCTTCGCCCCGTGCATGGGGTTGCGGGAGTCGCGTCATGCGCGTTGCCTGTATTCGCTGACCGATGAGGATGTGTTGATGGGGCGTGAATTTGATGATGCCGTCGCATTCGGAAGCTATCGCGTGGATATCCATCACGGTGAAGGCATTACTTTCAAGTACCTTGATGGAAGCACGCGGGAGATGTCTGTTGATGCGGGGACGGGCGCTGCTAGATGGGAGAGTGGCCGCTGGAGACCCGAGGGTGAAGACTGTGCCACGTTCTATCAGATTCCCTACAGGAGCATGGTTCCCAAGGGCTCTGAAAACGTACTTTGCGCGGGGCGTATGCTCGATTGCGAGCGCGGGGCTTATGGCGCGGTTCGGGTGATGGTCAACTGCAATCAGATGGGGGAGGCGGCAGGCGTTGCTGCTGCGCGTTGTGTCGCGGAAGATGTACCCATTGAAAAGGGTTGGAAAGGACTGAAGCACGAGCGTCAGCCTCTGTACAACTATTGGGCCGAATGAGAATTGCCCTGACACTTGGGATGATGGTACTCGGCAACCTCTTCATGACGTTTGCCTGGTACTGGCATCTGCGTCAGGGGAGTGCCGTTGGTAAAGCGCTGCCCCTCATTGTCCTCACAAGCTGGAGCATCGCATTTTTTGAGTACTCGATTATGGTTCCGGCAAATCGAATCGGTTTCTCAGCCGGGCTTTCGGTGGCGCAGCTTAAAGTCTTTCAGGAAGTGGTGACCTTATGCGTCTTTGTTCCCTTTGCGTTTTTTTATCTTCATGAGAAATGGCGCCTCGATTATCTTTGGGCGTTTTTTTGTCTTATCGGAGCCGTGTTCTTTGTGAACCGGCATAACTTCTAAGAGGACTGAACCCATGGCAAAACCAGATGAAGCAGTGAATACAATCGCGTTCCCGAAGAGTTTTAAGGAGCTTTGGCTACAGCTCAGCGGAAATGGGGGATCCGCGCATCCACTTATCCAATTTTTCAAGTACGGCGTGGTGGGGGGCGCAGCGACGGCTGTCGATATGGCCGTCTTTTTCCTGGCCGCCTGGTTCATCTTCCCCGCGTTGACTGAGACCGATATTTTTGTGAAGCTATTCGCGAAATTCGGGGTGATCGTTCCCATCGTGGAGCTCAGTCAGGGTGTACGCGCCAACCACCAGCTTTTCGACAACATGATCGCCTTCGTGTTTTCAAATACCTTCTGTTACCTTGTGAATGTGCTCTGGGTCTTCGAGACGGGACGGCACAGCCGAAAAAAAGAATTCCTTCTTTTCTTAGCGGCATCGGCGATCAGTTCAGGCTCGGGCATCCTGATTGCGGATGTTCTCGTTCGCTGGGGAGGAATGCAGACCTCGGTTTCCTACATCGCCAAAATTCTGGCATCGGTGATGATCAACTACATCGCTCGCAAGAAAATTGTTTTCAAGGGATAATTCATGCGCGAAAAAATCAAGGACTCGCTTCAAGCCGGATATTGGGATTCGATATCCGATGCGTATCAACGGATCACGCGCATTAGCTGCTCAGACTTCCATTACGGCCCGCAAATCCCCGGAGAGGCAGCACTTCAGATTCTCCCTAAATTTGCACAGGGGATGACGGCATTAGAACTGGGTTGTGGCGGTGCGCAGAACAGCATCTGGCTCGCGAAGCAGGGCGTCGATTGCTTGGCGATGGATATTTCGGAAGCCCAGATTGCCAACGCTCGGCAGATCGCCCTCGCGAACGGGGTCACGCTCCGACTGAAGCAAGGAAAGCTTGAAGATTTTAAAAAATATGTGGGTGATGCGACATTCGATTTCGTTCACAGCTCCCATGCCATGGAGTTTGTGGAACACCCCGGTGACGTGATACGCGATATGGTGAGCTGCCTGAAGAAGGGTGGGACGTTGATGATTTCAACCGTGCATCCCCTGTACAATGGCGATTGGATCTGTGGC